>CACYCW010000095.1 GCA_902773015.1 uncultured bacterium | reverse complement strand
GGGGAACGTCAGCTCGCCCGTCGGCATCAGCTCCTCGATCTGGCGGCGGAACTTGTTGAGCGCCCGGTCGACAAGCTCCATGAGGAGTGACTCCTTGGAGGCGAAATGCCAGTAAACCGCCCCCTTCGTGAGTTTCAGCCGCGCGGCGATGTCGGTGAAGGTCGTGTTCGCGTACCCCTTCTTGGCGAACAGCGAAAGCGCGCTCGCCAGAATGCGCCTGCGGGTCTTTTCCGCCTCGACTTTCGTCTTCCTCGACATGTCGGCGCATATTATACATACTTTCAGGTAGGTATGTCAAGGGGCACCCGACCTCGCCAGGTTTCAGCTCCCAGCGCACGCAGGAGACCTCACCTTGCCAAGCCGACAACTGATTTGCTATAATTGACGGCGACCTATGAACAAAAAAATCAAAAACGTACTGACCGTCGCATTGACGGCGGCAATGTGCGGCACCGGAGCGGCCTCAGTGCCGCCACAGCCGAAGAAACACCTCCTCTATGCCCACCGCGGCGAATCCCTCGAGGCGCCGGAGAACTCGCTTGAGGCGGCGCGACGTGCGCTCACGGACGGCTTTGGCGTCGAACTCGACCTCTACATGACGCTTGACGGCGAGGTCTACCTCACCCATGACCGCTCCGCCTCAACGATGAAACGCAAGTATGGCATCGACAAAATCTCGACCAACTGCCATTGGAAAGGCGAACTCGAGAAGGCCGACGCCGGAAAATGGCGCGGCAAGGAATGGGCGGGGACCCCCTTCGCGCGGCTCGACGACGTCCTCGCGATAGCCCCGGCCGGCGCCCGGTTCATCTTCGACATGAAGGATCCACGCCCGGAGATGGTGCCTCTCATCCGTGCAGCCGTCGATCGCCATCCGCAAGTGAAGGACGAGAACATCATCTTCCTCGGCGGCGACATGCGACGGCTCTTCCCGAAATCCCGTCTCCTCCTCTGCACACTGCCCTCGAAAGGCTGGGCGGCGGACGCACCGGCCATCCCGCGCGAGGAAAAGCTCGCCCAGCTGCGCAAGTCCGGTGCGGACGGCATGAGCGTCCTCTGGCGGCGCGACATCGTGACGGCTGACTACATAAAGTTCTTCAATGACGCCGGGTACCCCGTCCACGTCTGGACTGTGAACGATCCAGTCGATGCGGCCCTTGCGCTCGAACGCGGCGCCGCGTCCGTGACGAGCGACTCCCCGCGCCGTCTCCTCTCGCTCTGGGAGGAGGCGTTCACCGACCCGCCCGCCAAGGTGCCAGGCGCCTTTCGGATGATGGTCTTCAACATCTGGGGGCCCTTCTTCAACAACCCGGTGAAGGATCGTGTCGCCGGCGTGGAGACGACCATTCGACGAGAGAAGCCAGATGTCGTCGCGCTGCAGGAAACGACGCCGGAATGGTGGGCGAGCGGACTCATGGAACGCCTATCGACCGACTACGGCATCATTGAGGGGGGCTGGGAACGCCAGAACCGCCATCACAATCCGAATCCACTCCTCTACCGCAAGGACCTGTTCGCGGTAGTCGCCACCGGACGCGAGACCTTCCATTTCCCGCTCGACTACTCGAAGGGCTACACCTGGGCGGTCTTTCGCGAGAAGGCGACCGGACGCACGTTCACGGCGTTCTCAACCCACTTCTGGTGGCAGGAGAACGGGGAGGAAAGCGACATGCTGCGGCTTTGGAACGCCGAAAAGCTCGTCCACGGCCTCGACCGCGTTCGGACGGCCGAGATGATTCCCTCTCCGGTCATCGGCGGCGGGGACTTCAACGCGCGCCTCGGCTCGCCGGCACTCGAATACATCTTCAGCCGCGGCTTCTCGGACGCGCAGCTGGTCGCGAAGGAGGCCTCATCGGTGACATCCTGGCACGGCAATCCAGTGCGCGACTGGCATGGCGACCTGCGCGGGTTCGTGCCGCGCAAGAACGTCGACGCATCCCGTTCACTCGACCATGTCATCGCGGGGACGGGCATCGAGGTACTGCGGCATCGCATCGTGCGTCACCCGGCGGCGATGGACGTCTCCGATCATTCGCCGGTCGTGGTTGATTTCCGCATCAGGCAGTAGATCAATCGCCGTATTTCTGACAGGGCTACTTGGCTGCAAGGTCCGAAAGCACCTCACAGCCAGTCTCGGTGATGAGCACGAGATCCTCGATGCGCACGCCAAGGTTGCCCTCGAGGTAGATGCCCGGCTCGATGGTTACGAGCATCCCCGGCTTGAGCACGATGTCGCTCTTGCGCCCCGCGGTGGGCGCCTCGTGAATCTCATAACCGACGCCATGGCCAAGCGAATGCCAGAAGCACCTTCCGAAACCGCCCTCCCGTATCACCTTGCGCGCCACTGCATCGAGCGCCTTCCCGGTCATTCCCGGGCGCGCCGCCGCAATCGCCGTGCGGTTCGCCTTTAGCACGAGGGCATAGACCTGACGATAGAGCCTGGAAGTCCGGACGGATTTGAGCGGTCTGGAGGGCTCAAGAAAGCCAGGAACGAGGTTGCGGGTGAGGTCGGAGCAGACGCCACCGAGGCGAACGCCCATATCGACCAGCACCGGCTCGCGCCCGTTCCATACCGTGTCATCCGGCTCGTGATGACACTCCGCCGCGTTCCGCCCCACGCAGACGATCGTAGAGAACGCCTCGCCCTCGCCGCGCTCGATGATCAGCTTCTGGATGATCCGCGCCATTCCCCGCTCGGTCATGCCCGCACGAAAGCGCGCGGAGGCATCGTTCCAGATCTCGCAGGCGAGCCGCTCGGCCGCGCGGATGGCGGCGATCTCGTCTGTCGTCTTCACCGAGCGGACCGCCGCGAGATCCGCCGTGTCGTCGACGAATGTCGCGCGCGGGTGGCGCTTCTGCAGCTCGAGAAAGCGCTGGTGCGTGATGATCGCCTCGTAGCCGACCCGCCTGACGACGCGCTCGCCGCACAAGGGCTTCCAGAACCAGCGGATGTCACGGCAGTTGAGTCTCGGCGCAACGCGATGCACCATCGGGATGTATCGAAAGTCGGTGTAGAAGTCAAGCCGGAACCCGTCCGCGTCACGCGTGCGGTCGAGCGCGACAATGGCATTGTCGCAGTTGACGCCCGTGAACGCGCGGACGTTCGCCGGATTCATGATCAGCAGGCGGTCAAGGCGCCGTCGCCTGGCTATTCGCTTTAGTTCCTCGATTCGCATTTCCACTTTTCTTTCCCTTCGACATCCACTTACCCTTGGCGGCCGGCTTGCCCTTCCCGCCCGTCCTCCCCTTCCCGGCACGCTTCGTCTTGCCGCCGCTTCCGGAAAGCCCGCGAAAGACGAAATCACGCGAAGGCAGCAGATGGTCCCACGCAAACGCCTGGTTGTACGCGTCAGCCGGCACCACCTGCACCGTACGGCTCGGCGCTCCATTCGTCGTCGCGATGGCGGTCACCTTCATCGTCCGCACGGGAACCGCCTTCCCCGCCTTCGACACCACCGCCAGCACGACCTCGTTCGATGCGGCGGGAATCACGTCGGGCACGAATCTCACGAACTCGTTCTCCTGAAGATGGACGTCGCCCGAGAAGCCGTCGTGGCGGAATGCGAACGCCCGAGCCTGCGTGCGCGCGCCGGGAAGGAGCCCGAACGACGAGGGCGCGAGCCACACCTCGAGGCGCGGCGCGGGGCGGTGCACCCTCAGGACATAGCGCCAGGCGTCGCCTCCCTTGCCCTCCTCGTCCCGCACCCGCACGCGGTACTCGCCCGCCGTCGGCAGCCGCACCCGGCCAATCGGGTCGAGCTCGGCCTGGATGACGGCACCGCGATGCACCGTGTTGGTGATGTCAGAGAACTCGGCGAGAACACGACCAGACGCGTCGAGGACGCTGAGACGCCCGTCAAGCGGCGACCCGGCGCGACGCGCGAGCAGGTCGAGGACATAATCGCCCGCCTCATCGACGCGGAACGAATGGGTCGCCGTCGTACGCGGCGAGCCGAGCGTGCCACGAAACGTCGCGACCACTGCCTCCTCGGGAATCTCCGTCGACGGCTCAGGCCAGACGAGATCGCGGAAGGCGACTTCCGTCCCCGCCGCATCGGGCTCGACCAGTATCGAGTAGACGAAGTCATCACGCCCGCGGAAGAGCACATCGCGCACCTCGAGCGTGTAAAGCCCGTCCGCCGGGGGCACGACGCGCAGCACCGGATCGGGATGTTGGAAACGGTCGTCCGCGAAGCCGACCTCGCCGCCCTTCGCGTTCGTGAGCCGCAGCGCGACGTTGAAGAAGCCCGGCACGGCGTCGCCGATGTACGGCTGGAGCTCGCGCGCCACCACGCGAAACGTGACGGCCCGGCCCTTCTTGAGCCTGAGCTCCCGGAAATCGGACTCGCCGGGCAGGATCGTGCCGTCCAGAACGGCAGGAAAGTCTGTCATCGGGTCGGGCTTCCTGGGCTTGTGGAACGGCGCGGCGAACAGCGGCTCGGCCTGATGGGGCGCGGACGAGACGAGGAACGGACGCGGCGGGGAGATGCCGTTGGCGCCCATGACGCGGAACTCGCGCACCCCGGGCTTCGCACGGGCATCGACCGCCAGCGTGACGATGAGACGGCCACGGAGCGACGGGGACATCTGCAGTGCATTGCGCTTCGAGTAGAGATCACGCTCGACGATCGAGAGCTTGAACGTGTCAAGGCTGCCGAGCACGGTCCACCAGGAATTCGAGCGCCACTCCTCCGTCCGCGCGTTCTCCGGAACGGGCGGGGCGGCGCGCTCGCCATCGGCGATGCCCTTCAGCCAGGAGACGAGGTACTTGCGCTGCGTACCGGACGGCGGCGGAAAGTTGGGCACGTGCTCGATTGAGAGAACGCGAACGCCCTCGCCGGAGACAACCGCATCCCTGACTCCCCAGAACTGCCCCCCGACGATGACTCGGTTCGTGGTGCCCGTCTGGGCGCCGGCGGGGTAGACGTAGCCGACATACGGTGCGGCGCGCAACGAGGGGGCGAGCAGCCCCGCGCAGGCCAGCGGCAGGAGCGCATGCCGGTAGAGCTCCTTCAGGCGGCCGAGCGGCGAGGGCGGCGGCAGGATGGGGACGCGCTTGCCGACATGATTCGGCATCGGGCCGTCCGGGTTGATGCCGCAGAGCTCGTAGATGGAACCGAGGAAGTCGACCGGAGTGACCGGCCGCTTCACGACGTGCGACGCGGTCTCGTCCGACTCGCCGACGACCCGGCCGCCGGCGAAGCCGCCGCCGGCGACGAGCGCGCTGAAGCAGGTCGGGTAGTGATTGCGCCCGCCGTTCCAGGGCGGATTGCGGTCGATGCGCGGCGTGCGGCCGAACTCACCGCTGACCCAGACAATCGTCGTGTCGAGAAGTTTCCGGTCGGCGAGATCGCGAAGGAGCGCGGCGAGGGCGCGGTCGGTCTCGGCGGAGCGGGAGCGCATCGTCTCGAAGTGGCGCTTGTGGGAGTCCCATCCGCTCATGTTGACGGTGATGTAGGGCACGCCGTACTCGACAAGACGGCGGGCGGCGAGAAGCGACTGTCCGATCCAGGTGCGCCCGTAGCGATCGCGCGTCTCGGGCGATTCGACGGAAAGGTCGAAGGTCTTCGCCGCGTCGCCTTCGATGATGCGACGAGCGTCACGCCCCGCGTCGTCGAAGCCGGCGAAGGAGCCCGGCCCGGCGTCGAGCGTGTCCACGTCGGCCAGAAGGTCGAAGCGACGCCGGACGGCCTCGTGGTCGAGCCCGCCGGGGGGCACGATGCCGTCCACCACGAAGCGCCTACCGTTGGGATTGCCGCCGGTGACGAGCGGGGCGTTGCGCTCGCCGAGGAAGCCGATCTCGCTGAAGCGCCCCTTCGCCGTGGTGAGGATGACGAACGGCGGCAGGTCGCCGCGGTACTTGCGGGCCTTGATCATCGCGATCACCGCGCCAATTGCAGGATAGACCTCGCCGCCGCCAGGACTGCGACCGGTCTGCATGAGGTAGGTCGCCGTCTCATGGCCGAAGTGGGGGTGGGTCATCGTGCGGACGAGCGAGTAGAGGTCGGCGCACCTGGCGAGCTCGGGCCACCACTCGTGGATGCTCATGCCCGGCACATTGGTCGGAATCGCCTTCAGCCCGTTCGCGTAGTCGGCAGGCGCGCCCGGCTTGGGGTCGAACGTCTCCAGCGAGCTCGGTCCACCCCACAGCCACAGTTCGATGACACTTTTCGCGCTCATGGTCGAATCCTTCAGTGCTGGTAGAGGAACTCGCGGGTGTTCACGAGCGCCCAGGCGAGGTCGACGGGAAACGCCCCGCGCTCGCGTCCCTTCGGCAGTGACTGAAAGCGCTGCATGAGGCGCTCGGTCTCACCTGCCGTCGGCGGGCGCGAGAGGATGCGCCAGTAGAGCGAGTCGACCTGACGGCGCAGCGGGCGCCTGCGAAAGTCCTTGCGCGCGTTGACGAGGCGGGCGAGCGAACCGTAGAGCCGCCCCGAGTTGAAGAGGTAGAGACGCTGCTTGGCGGTGATGTCGTTGTGGCGCTCGTCGAGACGGCCGGTGTCGCGCGCGGGCCGCCCGAAGAGCGTAAGGAAGGCGCTCGAGATCGAGCCGTCCTCGATGAGCACGCTGCGGCGGCGCGGCGGCAGGAAGGTGAACGGCTCCGGCGCGATGGACTGGTAGTCGCGCGGCTCGTTCGTGAAATCGCGAATCGCATCGTCCAGCACCTCGGCGTCAAGCCGTCGGCAGGGGTATCCGCCCGTGACCGGTCCGCGCGCGTAGGCATCCGAGAGGGCGATCTCGCGGAGGAGCGGCTTCAGGCGAAGTCCGTGGCGGAGGAACGCGTCGACGTGCTCGGGGCGGGCGGCGGCATCGCCGAAGAGCCAGCGGTCGACGCGGGTGACGAGCGCGGCGGCGAGGTCGCGGCGCCATTCCTGCGTCAACCGCTTGCAGAACTCGCCGCGACGATCCTGCCCGTCGACGAGCACGAGCTCCTCCTTCCACTCGCGCGTGCCCTTGATGCGCACGTTGGCGAAGTACGCGGGGAAGGTCTTGTACTCGGCGGGGTGCCGCTCGGCCCAGTCCTCGCCGAGGAAGGTCTGCGCGACAATCGCGGCGAATCCCTCCGGCGTGCGCTCGGGCGTCGCGCGAAAGAAGTTCGCCTCGGCGTCGCGAAAGTCGCTGCCGGTCGCGGTGATGAGCGCGCGCGCGAAGCGATCCCACGGTTCGTCGTTCCGCAAAAAGGTGCGGACGCGGCGGTGATAGACGTAGACGGCGTTCGGCCAGAGGTTGATGGGAAACTCGCTCTTCACGCGCAGGATGTCGCAGAGATGCAGGCTCCAGTAGTCGGCGAAGGAATCCGCCGCGAGCAGCCGGTCAACGAGGCGCGCACACTTGTCCTCCGCAGCGGACGCGACGAAGTCGCGCGCCTCGCGCACAGTGGGGATTCTCCCGGCGAGGTCAAGGTGGATCCGCCGGGCGAGCACGGCGTCGGTGGCGCGCCCGTCGGCCGTCTCGTAGGCGCGCGCCACGGCGTCGTCGGCCACCGCCCCGAGGAGGGGCCTGGCCGCGAGCGCGCTCGCGCCGCCCAGGAACATTCTACGCGTGAAGTCCATCGACGTTTTCGTCCTTTTCGCCTGTCGGATGATATTATAGCATTTTATAGGCACCAGAAGTCAGCTGAATATTTTTTATCTGTCTGTGAATTGAAAAGTCAGATGGACACCTGGAGGCCACCATGCTGTTCCCGCGTTTTGACCGCAATCATGCTATCATTCCCCATGTCGGCTCCTCTTGGTTGGTTTTTGGCAAAAGGCCTCTCTATACTTGTGAAAGGCCGCCCGCCCGCCTGTGCACGCAGCTGATTTGCCGCCATTATGCCCTATATTTGCCGTAAAATAACACTAACTTGATGGCAAGTTACCATAGACTTGGCGGCAAAACAACTGCTTACACTGCGGGGACTTCTGGTCTACACCGGCGGGGATTCGCGCGTGCACAGGCGGGGATTCGCGCGTACACGCACAGCCAAAGGCTTGTGCACCGAGGGGAAAGCTGAAGTAAGCTTGCGGCCCGCAAGCGCATTCGTGGCCCACGCGCTCGAGTAGGTAATCGCCTTGCCCGCCGCCGACGTGCGCATCTCTCACGGGCCCATGCCTGAACAATCCATCTTGAATTCCCCGCTCGTGCCCGTGGCCGCCACCATCTCCCGCCTCCATCTTTCGGCACAATCTGATACAACACTCGCATCTTTTCGTACAACAGGAGTACAAACAATGACTACAAGCATTACATTTCGCACCGACCCTGCCAAGCTGAGCGAAGCCGCAGATACCACGTCCGCCAGGTCCCCGCCTATTCCGGGCAACCCAACCGCAATTCACCGCGCAAGTGCAATTCACTCCCGGCGGACAACTTGATCGCGTTGTCGTAAACGGGCGAGAGATTCAGCATGCGCCGGTCGAGCCAGGCGTAAAATCGCCCAGACGCCGGCTGATCGATCGCCCGAAGCCGGATGCACTCACCGTTATCGGGATTGGCGAACGTCACGTCTCCGCCAAAATCGCGACGTCTGGAGAAGCGCCGTGCCGCCGACGCCGAGAGCCGCAACGTCAGTCCGGCATAGCCGCCGGCCCACGCGCCATCGTGCCGACGATACGACGGCGTACGGTCGATTGTCACGTCTGTGACCGCCTTGAATGTCTGGTCGAAGATAATGGCATAACTTCCGTCCTTCTCCGGCGGGGAGAAGGTGACAACACGCCGCTCGGACATCACGTCGCCGTCGGCGGCGCGATAGGCCAGCCCGAGCCGGACCGTCGCCCCGAGGCCCTGAATGTCCACGGCCTTCGACGTCACGACGGTAATGCCCGCGCCGCCCGGACCGCACTTGTCGGGCGTTTCCCAGTAGTTGACGCCGTTCAAGAACTTCCACGAGAACCACAGGCCCTTGTGCCACGGGTGGTCGGCAGGCCGGACATCTGTCAGCGTCTCGCCCGACGGAGTCGTAAGCGGATGAATGTAGGGCTTTCCGTCTTCCGCGTCAATCTCAAAATTCCAGATCACCCGTCCGTCGCGTACAAGCCTCACGCCGGTCGCTGTCCGCTCGACAGCTCCCTCCGGAAGAACGGAAGAAGCCGCCGTTGCCACTGCAAAAACGATCGCCGCAAACAACTTAGTTACCCTTGTCGACCAATGCGTTTGCACACCACAGCATCGGAGCCTGTCCATGGGGATCGCCGTTCAGGCGCGGACGGTCGAGATAGTACTGGTGGTCGTTCCGCTTGCCCGTGCCGATGCAGATGTCGGGGAGATTCGCGTAGGCGTCCAACTTGCCGCACAGCGCGATCCAGGCCTTCCGCGCGGCTGGGCCGTACGTCTTCGGATCCAGCCATCCTTTCCTGACGCCGGTGATGAAGGCGTACGTGAACATGGCGGAGCCGGAGCTCTCTCCCCAGCTCGTCGGCTCGTTCACCAACTGGCCCCAGAGGCCGTCGTCCCGCTGGAACTTCAGCAACGCCGACATCATCTTCATGTAGCCTTCGTGAATCGGCTTACGCCATTCCGAGTTCTCCGGCAGATGGCGCAGTATGAGCGCCATGCCGCCCGCCATCCATCCGGCGCCCCTTCCCCAGACGAACGGGGCGTCGGGCGCATGGTAGAACAGCCCCGCCGCCGGGCCTTCCTTGAGCTGGAGCCGGTCCAGGTAGAGCACCATCTCCTTCCCCGCCCGGTCGAGGTACTTCTTGTCGCCGGTCGACCGCCAGGCCTGCGTCTGGAGCATGGTGATCATGTACATGTCGTCGATCCAGAACCGGGTCTGCGCCGTATAGCCCCGCTCCCACAGCCGAATGCGCTCTGGCTCCAGGAACGTCTCCTCCTTCATGATGTAGAGGGGCACGTCGGGTCCCGGTCGCATCCACTGCTTCTCCGCGTAACCGATGCCGAAGTCGAGAAGCGCCTTGTCGTGGGTGAGACGCCCCACGACGAGCGGCACCGCGCCGAAAATGGAAAAGTCGACGTGATTGCGCACGGGGCACGCCCCCTTTTTCTCCCCCAGGTACGGCTTGAAAAGATCGGTCAGGCGTTTCTGCATTTCCAGATTCCCGGTGTTCTCGGCGAGTTCGAGCGCATTCACCCAGAGACTCACCACGGCATAGGGAACATATCCCTTGCAATGAAGTCGCGTCGCGCCCTTGGGGAAGTAGGCATCAGGCTGCGTGGAGAGGAACTGCGCGACGATCCGTCCGCCGACCGTCACCGGGTCTGCCTCGGGGGGCAGCCCTGCAAGGCACGCGGAACTGCCGGACTCCGCCAACAGGGGAACGGCGACCATTGTCGATGCCGCCAGAAAGAATAATTTCGCCTTCATGCTTATCTCCTTTTTGTTCGGGTGTTTTGTTTATTGAATTCCAAGATTCCGCCGGGCGGCAGAATGATCCTGTCGGACGGACCATCGGCCGAGCTGGTTACGATCGCTTCTTGGGTGAGGTTGGCTTCGGTATTGAGGAGATAGATCGTGCCGTCAGGATAGACACTCCAACGAACGGTGTCGGCGCACTCCACCTTCGGCCACAGCCCTCGCCCTTCCGCCTCCAGGCACTTGTCGAGCAGAAACGAATAAAGCCGACGCACTTCGCGAGAGCCTGGTGGATCCAGCGATGCGAGCAGGATCACCTTTCCCCTGCCGAGACGGTTCACATAGAGAATCGGCTCGCAGGCGGCGAGATCCTTCTCGGTGAACCGGTCGGAGGCCACGGCGCACGTCGTCGCCGTCGTAGCCTTGAGCGCGGGGACGTCAAAGCCGCCATCCGTGAACATCGGATCCCAGTCGTTCGTCAACGGCTGGAACGCCCAGTTCGAGTCCGGGTTTGCCGTGAACCTGATACCGAGCCTAAGGCGCATCGGTCTGACCGTTGTATCCATTCGAACGCCGCAGAGAGCGGTCCAATCGCCGCCGTTGTAGGGGAGGAAAGGCGCCTTCGGGACATCCTGCACATCAAGATGGCTCGCGGCGAGCAGCAGTGTGCCACCTCCTTTCACGTACCTGATGAGCTTCGCATACAGGGCGTCGTCCATCCGGTTACGTCCGAGAAAGAAGAGCGCCTTATGTTTCGCGAACGCGGGGTCAGGGGCGTCGTAGGGAAGGATGTCGGCCGCACCGAGCGGCGGGTTGCCAGAGTAGTCGACTTCGCCAGCGAGGTCGCGTCCCTGCCAGGCACGGCGGCGGTAGAGTCCGTCGAAGAGCCGCCAAGCGAGATCCGCGTCGTCAATGCGGAAGAGCTCGTTAGTGCGTTGGCCGAAGAGGTGCGTCTGAAAGACCCCGGTATAGCCGTCGTGGCGCCCGTAGACGGCCGCGACGGCGGCAAGCGGAAGTCCGTCGGCGCGGGGATGATCCCGCACCCACTTTGCGAACTCACCGAAGACGCGGCGCAGACGCTTCACGTCCGGCGCGTCGCGTCCGTCGGAGTGCCCGAGGCAGTTGTAATCCATCAGGCCGTGCTCGACATAGATGGGGTCGGCGCCGCGCAGATAGGCGTGGTAGAGCGAGGTGCGCCAGCGGCTTTCCCAAAGGCCATCGCGCGTTGCGCCGCCGTACCAGGCGACCGCCATGTCCGCTCCGAAGCCCTTGCGCCCGAACACCTCCGCCGCCGTCTTCACGCCGGCGTAGCTCCGTTCGATTTCGTCGGAATAGATGACCTCAAGATCGACGCGCTCCCAGCCCGCCTTGAGCAGGTAGGGAGCGAAGGCGAAAGAGCATTCGATGCTGAAGAGCGGTGTCGGCAGCCCGGACTTGACACCATGACTGTAGTCGGCCTCGACCTGGCGACATGTGGCCTCGAAGGCGGAAGAGTAGGAATTCGATACCGTTGGAACTCGGGCCGAATGCGAACTGGACGGCGGCCAGTAGCTCAACACCCCGCCGGTTTCGCTGTAGTGCTGGGTTGGGCCGAGCACGTCGCGGTACTCTCGCAGCGCCGCAAGGACTTCGTCCTTGATCGACGCATACTGGGGCTTCCAGTTGCCGGTCAGGCGGTTGAACATCTCGTCCATCGAGAACGTGCCGCCGTGTCTGCGGCAGTGTTCGCCGACGGCACGGATCTTCTTCCCCGTCCATGGGCCGACGAAAAGAAGGTAGGTGCTGCCGAGTCCCTCCGCCGTCATCACCTCCGCCGATTCCGCCCCGTATTTCGCCTCAATGATCGCTCCGGTGCGGACGACGCCAGCCCCACCGGCCTGCACCAGCATCACGGCTGCGACCGACAGGGGCGCGACCAGTCTGCAGTGACTCGCCTTCACGGATGGATTTCCCTCATCGGAAGATAAGCATCATGCCCTTGGTCCAGTCGAGCTTGAGCGAGTTGCCGTCGCGACGAAGATGCCAGGCCGTACTGGTGGTCGGCGACAGCGTCGGATGGCCCGTGATACCGCCGGTCGCCTCCGCGATCGTGAACGTCGCGGACAGACCGCGCACCTCGCCGTCGATCTCCAGCACCGCGCCCTCCCCGAACGCCAAGGGACCCTCTGCTGTCAGCTTGCGCCCGGCGGCGATGTCCGCCGCCGCGACCGTCCAGCGCGAAGTGATGGACAGCCCTTCCGCCGCGCCAGTCACCGCCGGAAGCCCCTCGAGTTCCGCGAGCGCGTAGGAACGAAGTGCGAACGAGACGCCCGTACCGGCCGCGAAACGCATCTTCTTGAAGACCGGCACCGTGTTCGGCACCACCCTCCCTTCCGGCGAAACCGTCTCGCCGGGCACGATGTCCTCAGGCCGCGCCCAGGTGAGCAGCGAACCGTCACCGGGGTCGATCAGCTTCGCGTAGTCGGACTGATTGGGCGAAGCACGTCCCAGCTTGTCAAAACCGACGGCGAAATCATGCGAAGGCCAGTTCAGACCACACCTAGGGTTGCCAATCGGGAACGTGTTCTTCGCTGCAGACATGTAATAGCCGCGCAAGTCGATAAGATGCGAACCCGGCGTAACGCCGGCCACCGTATTGCTCACGGTTGTGGATGCATTCCCCTCGCCAAAGAATTTGAATACCCTTTCCCCGTCAAGCCGCACCTCGAAATGCACGCCAGCCATGCCCGCGAACGACCAGGTCACATTCGTCGGCTCGTTGTTCCAGATGTAGCCCGTGTAGGCGATCATATAGCGAGGCTTGGACGAATCCGGTATCGAATCCGTCCAGAGATGGTGCGACTCGTTGTAATAGGCATCGGGCGAATGCGTCACGCCGTTCGTGAACACGTTGTCCCAGAACCTGTTCATCGTTGTGTTGTCCGCATAGTAGGTACGGTAGCTCTCGATAATGCCGGCCAGCTCTTGGCGGATGCTGCCGGTGATCGTCACCGAGCCGGATTGGACATCCAGCAGATCCGAGCCGGAGGCCGACTGCCAGTCGAGCTCACCCGTCCCCTTCTTCGTCACGCTCGCCCAGGTGCCGCGGCCCTTGGCGACCCTGCCGTAGCCTTGCGTTCCGACGCCAACGAACGTGGCCTGCGGAAGCGTATAGGTGGCATCCCTGTTCTCGAGCACGATGGCGCCGTTCGTCACGACCGCGCCGGCTCCGCCGGCCGGCAGCGCCCCATCGTTCCAGAGATGCGCCGCCACGCGATACAGACCCAGCGGACCGGTGAAGGTGTTCTCCGGGTTCATGAGATGGAAGTTAATGTTGCCGCTGTCGCTGGCGGCCGGGTCGCCGCTCAGGTAGAGGCCGCCGCTGCCGGAGACCGGCCCCATGAACGTGAGCGGGCCGCGCGTCAGGTAGCCCCTGAACGTCTTTTCGCCAAGCAGCACCGGCCCCGCCCAGTAGTTGATGTTCGTCGTGTTCTTTTCGCTCGCCGAGTTGTTCGTGGTGTAAGAACCAAGACGACGCGCATCGAGCGTCCAACGCGTACCGGGCCCGTTTTCATCCCTGCCGCTCGTCAGGTTGAAGCACAAGGTGGCGTTGTTCGTGAAGCTGAGGGTGTTCGAGGCGTCGCCACCAAGACGCGTACTGCTGTTCTGGATGGAGATGTCGACCCCGTCGACGATGATATGTCCCGGGTTCTTCACACTGAGGCAGCCCCATGCAAACATGCAACCCGAACGAGGCGAGCACATCGTAAGCGTGTGGCCGTTCATGTCGAGCCAAAGCGGTGTGGAGCCGCCGCTCATCGAGAAGGAGGCCGCTCTCGAGCAGATCGTCGCATTCGCCGTCATCACGATGTTCGAACTGAACACCATGCGGCTGATGGCCTTGCCGGAATAGGTCAGTGCACCGCCCATCTCCGGCGTGCCTCTCCCCTCAAAGCAGATCCGTTTGTTCCACCACGTCCAGGCGTTCGCCACCTTGTTGCTCGCGTCGAGCGTCGCGCCGTCCTTCACGTAGACCGACCCGCAGACGCTCTCGGCGCCGAGCCTGCCGAGCGCCGTGTTGGTGACGAAGCTGTAGACGCCAGCCTCGATCGTAATGTCGCCGAGATAGGCGCTCAGGTCGATGTCGGCGCTAAGCCGCCCTTCGCCGCGCTTCACGAAGTTCGTGACGTCGTTGCCGGTGAGGTGCGCCAGCATCGCGGCATCGGCGTTCTCGAGCAGCGCGGTCTCCGCCGACGGCACGGTCACGACGAGCGTCCTGTTCTCGGCAGAATAGTCGTACCCGACCGCAAGGGCCGTCGACGACGCGAGCAGGAGAGCCACCACCAGCCCTCCGCACAGCATTTTCTCGTTCTTCATGTTCACTCCTTTTTTGTCATTCGGTTAAACTCGCCTATCGCCGTCTGGCCGCATACTCCACGGTCGTCATCGCGCGCTCGCGGCTCGCGGAGGGACCGTACGTGCCGGACGCCAGGTCAAAGGCCCGGTTGTCGCCGTTGTAGAACACCTGAATCATCCCGGGGCCCAGATCCGGCCGCGCCGCCGCCGGCAGCCCGGCCGCACGCACGAACCACTCCGCGGCCTTCTCCGGAGCGATGCCCTTGCGATGCTCGCAGAGCCAGCCAAACAGCCGGTCCGCACGACCCGGGTCGCCATAGCGCCCGTCATTGCCGGCGTCATCGGACGGGAGCCCCGCGAGCAGCGTATCGGCGAGTGCGGCGTAGCTGGTCGCGACGACGACGTTCGTCACGCCGCGGTGTGAACCCGCGTTGCGCGCAAATGGCTGCACGGTGTCGGGATAGTACTTCGCCTCCTTGCCGCCGATGGTCATGTGCGACGCCGTCGGGAACGGAATCGACGCCGCCGGGCGCAGCGCCAGACGCGTCACCTCCAGCACGTCGCCGCCCGGCGACTTCAACGGTCTGCCGAGGTCGTCGTCGAGGACCTCGGGCCGCGTCAGCGCGGTCTCCAGGCGCACCTTCGCCGCACGAGCGTCAAGACGCCCGTCGAGACGATAGCACGTCGTCTTGTCGACGGGACGGAGGCAGGTCAATTCGCGCGACTCCACGACATCCGCCCCCAGTTCCGCCCCAGCGGCGTCGAACTGGCGCAGACGGACCGGATTCCACCACGGATACTTCGAGCGGTTGCGGACATCAAGCTCGAACTTGACCGGCTTGCCGGCGGCTTCCGGCGGCACCGCGGCGTCGATCGCGAACGTCTGCTGCATTCCAGGGCGTGGCGTGCCAGTCAGCACGATGCCGCCAGCTCGCCAGCGCCAGGCGCCGCCGTCCGCCGCCGTCCAGCGCCGCAGTTCGCGCACACGGAGCGGCTCGCCGAAGAGATTGTCAGCATACTGCGAGTCGCGCACGCTAAACGGCTCCGGCTCGTTCGCGGCGGCGGTCAATCGCACGGTGCCGGACGGTACGCGGAAGCGGAGAATGTACTCATCGGTCGTAAGACGAGATTTGACCGTGTCCACGGTCAATCGCATGGAGCGCCCCCCAGCGAAGTGCGCATAGACGCCGAACGCCCGAAGGTTGTCGGTTCCCCAGCGATGATGCAGCTTGGAGCGGTCGAAGACGACCTCCCAAGGGACGGAGACGTCCCACGACGGATTCCACATAAGGTCGAACTCCTTGCGCGGCGGCAGGGGATCGGGCGGCGCCGACGTCTTCTCAAACAGCTGAGCGACCGGCGTGATCGAAAAGTCCATCCGCCCCCGCTCGATCTTCGTGCACACGACGTAGCGGTCATGGCAGACAAAGTGCGGGTGCGGATCGGGATGCAAACGCGAGGCCGCTTCGCCTTGCGCGGTGTAGCCTTCCATGAACGAGTGGATCATCACGTGGTGACGAGTTGCTCGATTGAAGAACACCACCCGCCAGGGGCAACCGCGGTACCAGCCAGGGCAGGCCGGGCTGTCGAAGGTCAGGGCGCGCTTGTCACCGGTCGACACCGCATGACCGGCGTACATGGTGCAGAGCTTCTCCTGAAGCCCGGTGCGGAGGTCGTGATGATCGACGCCCGATCCGCACCAGTACAGGCCAAGGCCGTCGGCGTCGAAGTTCTCGTGCGTGGCGTACTTGGACTCGAGCGGCGCGATCATGCGGTAGTCGCGGTCGGGGGCGAGCATCCAGAGACGGGGATAGACGTCCTCCCGCGGACGCGGCAGACTGACAAGGCTCGTCCGTTCCCGGTTCCACCGACGCTTCTCCCAGGCGTACTCCCAGGCGCAGAGCGCCTGACGCCCGTCCACCGGGTTGAACTGTCCGTGGTTACAGCAGAACTCGACGTCGCCCCACTTCTCGAACCGCCCCGTGTCGAGATGCACGACGCCTTCCGTGTTCCTACCGTTGATCTCGGCGTCGAGAAACGCCTGCCGCCCGTCCGGCGTCAGCGTGAGGTGGGTATGGTAGCGGTTGCGCTTGCCGGGTGCCGGCGCCAACTCCGACGGCAGGCGGCAGATCAATTCGGCGCGGGCCGGGTCGCCCTTGAAATCCCGCTGCCAAAAGCCCTCATCGTTCACGTAGACCATGCGGTCGCGGACGACGTCAATGTAGGGTATCTGACCGCCCACACCGGACATCGGCACGATCTCGTCGCGCGAGAAGTCGATCAGCACCTTGTCCTTCTTGCACCCAGGGGCTCCGACGACTCGCTTGCCGTCGCGAACCACAAACTCATCTGACGACACGTCGAGTACGAGAAAGCGTCCGTCGTCCGTCATCGACTTGGCGGTGAAGTAAATCGACTGCTGGTTGAAGCCGCAGAGGTCGCGCTTCAGAATATAGGAGACGACGCCAGACTTTGGGTCGACGTGGCGGTCGAAAAGCCGCGACGTCTCCGGCGTACGGATTGCACCTGGCTCCGACACCGCCATGGAATTGGCGGCGCAAGATGCGGCGAGTATCAGTGGAATAAACGTCATGGGTGATCGATCCTTTCCCTTGCTACCGCGCGAGCCAGCCGCCGTCGACGGGGAGGATCGCGCCGTGGATGTAGGCCGCGGCGGGCGAGCAGAGGAAGACGCACGCGCCGGCGATGTCCGACGCCTCGCCCCAGCGTCCGGCCGGAATGCGCTCGAGAATTTGGCGGGAGCGAACCTGGTCGGCGCGAAGCGCGGCGGTGTTGTCCGTCGCGATGTAGCCAGGTGCGATGCCGTTCACGTTCACGCCCTTCCCGGCCCACTCGTTTGCGAGCGCCTTCACGAGCTGTCCGACGCCGCCCTTCGACGCCGCGTAGCCAGGCACCGTGATGCCGCCCTGGAAGGTGAGGAGCGAGCAGGTGAAGACGATCTTGCCCCAGCCGCGCGCGACCATGTCGCGGCCGAACTCGCGTGCGAGCACGAACTGCGAATTGAGGTTGACGTTGATCACCTTGTCCCAAAGGTCGTCACCATGCTCGGTGGCCGGCTTGCGGAGAATCGTTCCCGCGTTGTTGACGAGGATGTCGATCTGATGCTCCTTCTTCGTCTTCTCGATGAAGGCGTAGACCGCCTCGCGATTCGAAAGGTCGCACTCCTTGGAGCAGGTGCGCACCACGGTCGCGCCCGCCGCCTCGAGAGCCTCGGCCATCGCCTTGCCGATGCCGCGACTGGAGCCGGTCACCAGCGCCGTCTTGCCTGAGAGATCGTAGGTTATCATCGTCTTTTCTCTTTCTTTGTTTCGCTTGCCGTCTAGGGCTGTCGGTTGCTATCGCATCTCGGTGACGGCGACCTTGTCCATGTCGCCGTAGTCGAGGTTCTCGCCGCCCATGCCCCAGATGAACATGTAGTTCGAGGTGCCGGCGGCGGAATGCACCGACCACTCCGGCGCGGTGATCGCCTGCTCGTTGTGGAGCCAGACGAGCCGCTGCTCCTGCGGACGCCCCATCTGGTGGCAGATCGCCTGCCCCTCCGGCACGTTGAAGTAGAAATAAGCCTCCATGCGGCGATTGTGCACGTGCTGCGGCATCGTGTTCCAGACGCTGCCAGGCTTCAGCTCGGTGAGCCCCATCTGCAGCTGGCAGCAGCCTCCGCCCGGCTTCTTCGCGAGAACCGGCGCGACGATGAGCTGGTTGATGACGCGGTCGTTCGACTCCTCCATCTTGCCGGCCTTGATGTAGTTGCCGATGGTGTAGCCCGGCTTGGCGCAGGTCTGGTCGGACGTGATGCGCTGCGTCGCGAACGCCTTGTGTGCCGGCGTGGAATTGAGGTAGAACTTCGCCGGCTTCGCCGCGTCGAGCGACTTGAACGTGACGGTCTTCGCGCCCATCCCGACGTAGAGCGCCTCCTTGAAGTCGAGTTCGTATCTCGCGCCGTCGACTGTGACGACGCCCGCGCCGCCGACGTTGATGACGCCGAGTTCGCGGCGGTCGAGGAAGTGCTCGGCCTTGAGTTCGTCAAAGGACTCGAGCGTCAGCTCTTTCGTCACCGGCATCGCCCCGCCGTAGACCATGCGGTCGTAGAGCGTGTAGGTGACGTTGATTTCGTCCGGCGCCATCACCTTCTCCATCACGAAGCGCGAACGGATCTTCGCCGTGTCGAAGCTCTTGAAGTCGTCAGGATGCGTCGCCGTCTGAACGGTGAAGTTGACGGTTGTCGCCAGAAGCAGGGTCAGCAGGGTCATTTGATCTCCTTTCTAAATTTCGCCACCTGTTCATGCCACGCCTCGGGCGTGGTGATTTCGCCGGCGAGCGACCAGCTCGCCCCGGCCCAGTAGGTGAAAGTGCGGCGTCCGCGGAAGCCGATGACGCGGCAGTTCATGTGGTCGGTCGTCATCTCGACCTTCTCGCCCGGCGCGACGAACACGGCCGTCATCGTCGAGCCGTCGCGGCCGTCCGCCCCCTTCGGGTTCTCGAAGAGCGAAACCTGCCCGTCCGCTTCGCGGAAGAATCCGAGATGATCGCGCTTCGGGTCAACGTCCAGCCCGGGGCCGACGAGGAAGTCCCCGGGCATCCGCTCGAACGAGACGTCATTGCGGAAGAAGCGCTCGCCGCGCTTCAGCGTGATGCGATACGTCATCTTTCCAGCCGCGGAAAACGCCGGATAGACGAGCTCGAACTCGCAGAAATCGGAACCCGCGTGGATGACGCGGCTCGTCTCCCAGTTCGGATAGGTCTTCCACTCGCCGTCCGCGAACATCGCGACGCCGCCGCATCCGCGCGAAGCGCCGACGGTGTAGTTGTCCATCCCCTCGCCGCGATTCTGGTGGAAACTCCCACCGTCGAGGCAGTGACACCATCTGAGGCAGACATTCGAGGCCGTGCTCTTGTTGAAGACGTCGAGACCCGACCAGCGATGGTATTCGCCGGGGCCGTACGCGCGCATGCCGAACTTGTCGTTCTCCCAGACGAAGTCGTTCTGCCGCTCGGGACACACCTCGGCGTTACAGACCGGATAGGCCGGATCCGACACCGCGAGAACGGCCGCTATGAACAGAGCGCTCATCCGACCCTCCTGATTCGGATGAAGTTCACCGCGCACATCGCCAACGCGAGGAGTCCGGCGCCGACGGCGCCGATCCACTTGAGCGAAACGGTCAGGTGGTAGATCGTCCAGCACCAGAATGCGGACGCGAAATCCAGGGCTGCGCCGCCCTCGAAGCCGTCCGGAACCGCGATGCCGTCGATCCTCGCCGCCGCGATCGCCTTGGTGAAGGCCGGCGTCAGGTTGGTGACGAAGTAGAGTCCGCACACGAGTGCGACGAGCCCGATCACGAACGTCTTCACGACATTGCCCTTCGTGATCGGCAGCACGCACGGAAAGAGGTAGAACATCCCGGCGAGCGACGCGAGCGGCAGGAACTTGTTGCCCGGAAGGAACACCGAAAGAACGAGAATGACCGGAATGAGCAGAATCGACACCACCAGCGTCGTGGGGTGGCCGATTACGATCGCCGGGGACATCCCGATGGAGAAGGTTTGAGGGGTTTCACTTCCCGCGTCCAGAGTCTGCCGTCTCGCGCCCTCACCCAGTCTGGACGCGACCTCAAGCCTCCGGGAAAGCATTGACTGCACAGCTTCGGATATGGGCTTGAGGCCTTCGATGAACAGCGCCGTGATGCGCGGAATGAGCTCCATCACCGCGCCGACGGTGACGCCGAGCTTCAGGATCGCGGGGATTGCGTCAACCAGCCCCTTCCACGAGTCGCACTGAAGACAGCCGATCACGCACCCGATGATGACGCCCAGGAAGAGCGGCTCGCCCAAAAGACCGAACTTGCGCTTCAGCCCCTCCGCATCGAGATCAAGCCTGCTGAAACCGGGGATCCTGTCGAGAAGCCAGCCGATGGCGACGGCGAACGGAGTGAAACTCTGGCAGAACGGCTGGGGAATCGAAATGCCCGCCATGTCGGTGTAGTAGGACTGAAAGCCCTTCGCCGTGAAGTCGGCCATGACGAGCGTGATCACGTAGAGGACGATCGCCGCGTAGAACGCCCAGGCGAGCGAGTCCGTCGCAAAAAACACCATCGCCCCGAGGAAGGCGAAGTGCCAGTAGTTCCAGAGATCGATGTTCACCGTGCGCGTCGTCTTCGTCAGGAGCATCAGCACGTTGACGCCGAGGCAGACCGGGATGATGAACGCGCCGACGGCGGTCGAGTAGGCGACGGCCGCCGCCGCCGGCCAGCCGAGGTCGAAGAACGGCAGGTGAAGGTCGTAGAGCGACGTCATGCCCTTCAAGGCGGGGCCGAGATTCGAGGTCAGGAGCGCCGTCACCACGCCGAGACCGACGAACCCGACGCCCACAAGCAACCCCGACTTGATCGACTTCGAGAACGGAATACCGATGCAGATGCCAAGCACGGTGAAGATGACCGGCATCATCACTGCTGCACCCAAGCCAATGACATAGGCAAAGACCTGTTCCATGGTGTTTATATTGTAGCATTGAGCCCCCAACGGGTCAATTGTTGAATTGGAAATTCACTATTGCTTTTTCTGAAACCATCTGCTATACTCCCTCTCCATGGGAAAGACCCCGCGAATAGCCATCCAGATCGAGAAGAACCGCGCCCACGGTCGTGCGCTTCTCCTCGGCATCGCGAACTACGCGCTCGAGCGGACGGATTGGCGACTCGAGGAGGCCGATCCGGCGCGCCTCACCGACCGCGACTATCTGGCGCGCTTCGACGGGCTGATTGTGCGCGTGATGGACAACCGCACCGCCGAGGCACTCGTCGAATCGAAGAAGCCGGTTGTCGACGTCTACGGGCGCATGGACGACAATCCCCTGCCCTCGATCCGTCTCGACGACTGTGCCCTCGCCCGGATGGCGGCGCAGTGCTTCGCCGACCACCGTTTCGAGGATGTCGCCTATTGCGGACTCGGCGGACTCCGCTTCTCCGCCGCCCGCGGAGCCGCGTTCGCCGCGAGCGCGGCGGAAAACGGCTGGCATCTCGACACGTGTCCCGAATCGCCGAAGGCCCGGCTCTCGGACACCTTCTTCCGCAACGAACGCACAGACCGCATCCCCGACGCGCCCCTCCTGAAGAAGTGGCTGGAATTCATGCCGAAGCCCGTCGCAATCTTCTGCTGCAACGATCTCCGGGCCATCCAGGTGCTGAAGACCTGCTCGGCGGCGGGTATCGCCGTGCCCCGGGACGTCGCCGTGTTGGGCGTGGACAACGACACCGTGCTCTGCACCTTCACCTCTCCTCCGTTGTCCTCCATCGAGACCGATCCCGCCGCACTCGGACGACAGGCGGCGCAGCTGCTCGCGGAACTGCTGGACACGCCGCGACGGCAGCGCGCGCCCGCCACCCTGCTGCACGCCCCCCGGTGCGTGATCGAGCGCACGTCAACGGCGACCTACTCCTTCCGTACGCCGTGGCTCTCGGATGCCTTCATCTTCATCCGGCAGCGCCTCGGCGACGGCATCACGGCGGCGGATGTCGTCCGCCACCTCGGCTATTCGCATGTCTACGTGAACCGGCTGTTCAAGGCTGAGGTCGGCCGGAGCCTCCAGCAGGAGATCATCCGCCAGCGGCTCGAGCGCGCCTGTCGGCTGCTGCGCACGACGACGCGGACGGCGGCGACGATCGCCGCCGAATGCGGTTATCCCTCGGCGCAGTACTTCTCGCACATCTTCGCCGCCGCATTCCGCACGACGCCCGCCGCCTGGCGCCAGCTCAAGACGAAATGATAGGCGAGGTCAGACGAGCTCTTTAGCGAGCGCGTAGACGTTGTCGACCGTGAAGCCGAACTCCTTCGCCAGCACCTTGTAGGGACCGGATGCGCCGAAGTCGTCCTTCGTGAGGAAACGCGTCGTGCGATGATCCAGGCGGAAGCGATCCCACCCGAAGCGGATGCCCGCCTCGACGATGACGCGCCGCGTCATGACCTCCGGCACGATGTAGTCGCGATACGTGCACTTCTGGGCGAAGAACCGCTCGACGGACGGCATCGACACGACGCGGACGGACTGCCGCGACTCGTCCCAGAGCCGCTTCGCCGCATCCAGCGCCAGCGAGACCTCGCTGCCAGTCGCGATGAAGAGGACCGTCTCCTTGTCCTGCTGGCCCGCCTGCCAGATGACGTAGCCGCCTTTCGCGACGCCCTCGGCGGAGGTGCCCTCGAGAATCGGCAGGTTCTGCCGCGTCGTCATGATGCAGCTCGGGCCCTTCGTGTTCATCAGCATCTCGACCCACGCATAGCCCGTCTCGTTCGCGTCCGCCGGACGGAACGTCGTCACGTTCGGGATCGTGCG
>CACYCW010000094.1 GCA_902773015.1 uncultured bacterium | reverse complement strand
CCTGCCGAGCCGGATGACGGGCCGAAAAGCGTCTGGCTCGTCTCGCGCGGCTGGAGCGGACCGCTTGTCCTGTTCGTGCTCGGCGTGTTCGTCATCCTGGGCCTCGTCCGTCTTGACTTTGGCACGACGCCGCAGGCGTTGTACCGTCCGCCGGACGAGCTTGCGTCTGCCGAGCGCTTCCTGGCGGAGCGCAGTGGCGCGGCGGACGGCGAGCACGGCACGCTTGTCATCTCCGGCGGCACTCTCGAGGAACGGCTCAAGACGGAGGAATCGCTGAGCCTGCCTGCCGGCACGCCGCACCTTTCCGCAGTGCTCCCTTCGCTCGCGAAAAGGCGCGCGGCAGCGGCGGACGTGAGGCTTCTTTACGAGGAGCAGGGCGCCGCGCAGATGAGGCGCCTCGGACTTGCCGCAATCGTTCCGCCGCCCGAGCCCGTTCCCTGGGGCGCGACTCGTCTGCCATCCGTCCTAACGCGCACCTTCCTCGCCAAAGACGCCCTCGTCGTCCCCTCTGCCCCGCGCGCCGCATTCCGCGCTTCGCGCTCCGGACTCACCATCTCCTTCTGGCAGCCGCGGCAGCAGCTCGCTGCTATGCTGACGGACCTGTCGCATGAGGCGCTGACGCGGCTTGGCCTGACGCTGGCGCTGCTGATCGGCCTGCTGGCGTTTCTCTACCGCCGCGCCGCACTCGCGGTGCTGGCGCCGACGCTTGTCGCGCTGGCCGTCGTAGGCGCGGCGCTGGGCTGGCGCGGCGAGCCAATGAATCTCTTCCATCTGCTCGCAGCCTTCCTGCTCGTCGGGATGGGCCTCGACTACGCCGTCTTTCTCCGCGAAGGCGGCGATACCGTGCTCAAGCCCGCGCTCTGTTCGCTGGCCACGAGCCTCGTCGGCTTCGGCTCGCTAGCGTTCGTCTCGTTCCCCGTCGTGCAGGCGTTCGGCTGCACGCTCGGTGTTGGCCTTCCGACGGCGTTCGCCGCGGCGCTTCTGCTCTTCCTGTCCGCGCCTAAACGCGCGACTCAGGCCGAACATGCGGCGTCGCCGCTAGGCATGGAGATACTGCTTCTCGTCTATCGCCTTTTCGGGCTGCGCGTCCTTGAGATGCTGGCGGGGGCGGTGGGCGTCTGCACTTGGGCGCTCTCCCCTGCCGTGCGCCGCGCGTCGCCGAGCCGTCGCAAGGTGATGAACTTCGCCCGCTCGCTCGCCGACAAGACGGTCGTGATGGCCGGCGGACGGCGCCTGCCGCGAGTCGAGACGGACGGTTCACCGGATGCCGCGGCGTTCCTTGCGGACGTGCAGGTGGGGTGCGGCGTCTTCGTGCTTTCGTCGCATTGCGGCACTATCGAGGTACTCGCGGCACTTGGCGAGTGCGCACAGACCTTCCACGCCTGGATGGACTTTGACCGCACATCAGTCTTCAACGCCTTCTACCTCCGGCACGCTCACCGTTCGCGCGTTCGGATCCATCCCGTGTCCGAAATAGGCGTCGAGACGGCATTCTGGGCGGGCGACGCCCTCGAGCGCGGCGATTCGCTCGTGATGGCCGGCGATCGCGGCCGCGGAGCCTTCCGCTTCGCGCATGCCCTGGGCGCACCCGTCTACTTCATCGCCTGTGTCACGGACGGACCGGTCGGCTACCGCGCAATCGTGCGGAGGCTGCCGGGCAAGACTGCCGCGATGGAGACGGCCTATGCCGCCGCGCTCGCCGAGGTGGCCGCCACCCACCCCGACGAGTGGTTCGAGTGGAGCGACAGCAATCGACGGCCATCGACGGCCATCGACAGTAATCGACATCAACCGACGGCAGTCAAAGGAGGTGTTGCGTGAGTTTTGTTCTGACCCATCTCGGTATCGTCTCGGCGCTGGGTGTCGGTGCCGATGAAACCGAGCGGCGGCTCTTCGCCGGCGATACCTCGGGAATGAAACGCGTCACTGGCCTCACCGAGGGAGGTTCGACGCTCTTCGGCTTCGCGCCGCTTTCGGAAGCTGAATTCGCCGCGGCTCCGACTCGCATCGGTGCGCTGCTTGACGCCGCGATGCGTCAGATCGAGCCCAATCTCGCGGCGTTGTACAGGGAGGTCTCCCCGTCTCGCGTCGGCGCGGTCATCGGCACGAGCAACTCGACGATGGAGGAGTTCACCGACAATCCGGACAAGATCGACATGGCCTACCCGGCCACGCGCTTGGTGGAGAAGTGGGGCGTGAAGGGCCCGGCGTGGAGCGTCTCAACCGCCTGCTCGTCCGGCGTGAAGGTCTTTGCCTCCGCACGGCGGCTCATCGCCGCGGACATCTGCGACGCCGTCATCGTCGGGGGTGCCGACGCCTACACGCGCACCGTTGTCGAAGGCTTCCATTCGCTCGAGGCGCTTTCAGAGAACCTGACGCGTCCGCTTTGCCCAGATCGCTGCGGCATCACTCTCGGCGAGGGCGCGGCGGTCTTCATCCTGCGCAAGGGCGGCGAGGGCGTTCGCCTCCTGGGCGTCGGCGAGAGCTCCGATGCCCACCATCTGACGGCGCCAGACCCGGAGGGCGTCGGTGCGGAGGCGGCGATGCGCGCAGCATTGGCTGACGCGCAGATTGCGCCCGGGGACGTCGGATACATCAACCTTCACGGCACGGGCACGGTCTACAATGATAGCATGGAATGCGCGGCCGTGCGGCGGGTCTTCGGCGCACAGACGCCATGCTCGTCGACGAAGCCGCTGACGGGTCACGTCCTTGGCGCGGCCGGGGCGATTGAGGCGGCGCTGTGCGTCATCACGCTTCGGCGGGGGAAGGGGTTACCGCCGCATTGCGCGTCACCGGTTGACGCCGAGCTCGCGCCGTTCCCGGTTGCACGGCCCGGCAACACCTTGGAGGCCAACGTCATCCTGTCGAACTCCTTTGCCTTCGGAGGTAGCAATGCGAGCCTCGTCCTTTCCGCGATTCCCTGGCGGTCGGTCAGCCGTGCTGCCGGATGATAGGCTCCACGAGCTGGAAGAACTCGTCGTGCTTCGCCGCGGCGTCCGGACGGTCGACCGTGAACTTCCACGTCTCGAAGAGGAAGCCCAGCAGGTGACTCGGCGTGAGCCGCCGCAGGCAGTAGTCGGCGACAAGCGCCATGTTCACCGGATTGTTCCAGTTCGTCCCGCTCGGAATCTGGTCGAAGCCCGCCCGGTCGAACTCGAGGAACGTGCGCAGCTCGACGACGTGGTTCTGTCCCGGACACCGTGGGCGCCGCTCGTCGGCCGGGCGCGGCAGATCGGCCTTCGGCTCGATTGTCGCGACGTCCTTCCAGTAGTACCAGTTCGACTGCACGACGGACTTCGGCATCCGCTCCAAATAGGAGGGGTCGTACCAGGCGCCGTCGCCCCACACCCAGGCTCGCGAGCCCGCGCGCTCAACCTCCGCGGCGAGGAACCTGACGTCGTGCCACCAAAGCTCGCCTTGGCGTCCGTGGGCGAAGTCATACGACCTGTTGAGCTCGACGACCTCCTCGTCCATGCCGAGATGGACGAACCGTGGACGGTCGAAGAGCGCGATCGTGTCGCGGATCACATCGGCGCACACGCGGTAGTAGGTCGGCGTCGAGGTCATCCGCCGGTATTCGCCCAGCCATGTGTCGTGGCAGCAGGAGAAGTTGAGCTTCGGAATCGGCTCAAGACCCAGCTTTCTGAGGCGGGCGAGCTCCTCGCGGAGGCGCTCGGGCGACCAACTGCCGCGGACGGCGAGCTCGGGGTGACTCGGGTACTCCACGCCTTCGCCGAGATCGATGACGAGCATGTTCATGCCGATCGCCGCCATGCGTTCCGTCAGGTCCTTCCAGACGCGGTCGTCAAACCGCAGCCTGTCAGTGCGGCCGAAGGCATAGGTGTTCTTCACAGTCTTCGGAATGGTCGTGCAGGGGTGGTCCGGCGTGTTGAGCCGGTCGCTCCACATGTTCGTGCCGAGATGCAGCAGGTTCGCCCAGATTCTTTTCATCAGATTGCCTCGTTGCGTGTCGTGCCTGTTCAGGTGTTGCTCCAGATAGTATACCAAATGCACAGGGTCGAAGACAAGCCAGTGAACCGGTGACGCGTAGGGCTGTGTCGTTGTTGACGATTGTACCAGGAAAGTGATATAATTCCGGCATATGGAGCTGTTCGAGGATTATCTTGAGTAAACAAGAAAATGGCGAAGGAGAATTGGAGTGTCAGGTATGGAGTTCGGTAGAAGGGCGTTTCTGGGGAGTGTGGCTGGGATGCTCGCGACGCGCGGTGTCGATCGCCGCGCTGCGGCGCTCGCGGGCCTGGCGTTGGCGGCGCTGGCGGCCTCGGCGGAGGTCAAGCCGATTGCAGAGCCGTGGCTCAAGCCGGGTGAGACTATTGTCTGCTTCGGCGACAGCATCACCGCCGGGCGGTACTACGTGCCGATTCTCCAGGCGGAGCTCGCGAAGCGGGGCATCAAGGTCGTCAACGCCGGCGTCAGCGGGGACAAGACGCCGATGGCGCTGACGCGCATAAAGGAGGTCGCCGACCTCAGGCCGGATGCGGTCCTGTTCTTCTTCGGCGCGAACGACGCCGAGATCGGCCGCGGAAGATGGCGAGACGAGCCCATCGTCGAGCCTAAGACCTATCGCGACAACCTGATGTGGATGGTCCATTACTTCCGCTTGCGCACGTCTGCGCGCAAGTTCTCGATCGTGGCGCCGCCCTGCCGCTGCGAAGGGGATGGCCGCGGCGGATTCGGCGACATCTACCGCGACTTCCAGCTGGCGGCGCGCGAGGCGGCCGACCGGACGGATGCGGTGCTCGTGCCGCTGGACCTGGAATTCAGGTGGATCCAACAGCGCGAACTCCGGGATCCGAACGGTCTTCTGCTCACCCGCGACGGCGTGCACTTCAGCCCCTACGGGTCGGAAACCGCTGCCCGGACCATGCTGCGCCACTGGAAGCTCGACGATCCCGCGAAATGACGTCTGCGGTGACGGTTCCGGTTTCGCATGGCGTGCATTTCTTTGAGATAAGGGCGATCGCCCGCAGCGACGATATTCTCTCCGACCCGAACAGAACGGAGGGGTTTGGGCTTTACGATAAGAACGACGTCGAAGGCAGCGTCACCAACTGGCACGCCCGCGCCGAATGGTGCGGTCTTCTGGTCGACCGTCAGGGGCGCGGCTCCAAAAACTACTACGACTACGAGCCGCTTCTCGACTCTGGCGACGGGTCGATTTTCCTCGCGACGACCAACGAAGCGGAGAACGCTGCGTTTGTGCCGGCGTTCGACAAGCTGAAGTTCGCGGCGGGAACGTCCCTCGACCTGAACGGGCACGACTACACAATGAACGACCTTGAGGGATTCCCGTCCGTTGCCGGCGGCAACCTGTGCATAACCGGAAAGTGGTCGGTCGCGGCTGCGGCGCTGCAAGGAGGTTCGAGCATGGCCGTCGCCGGCAATGTGACGTTCGGCCCGAGTGCCTCCATCGACATAACTTGGCTTGCAGGCGTGCAATTGCCGGCCACGTTTGATGTCGTATCAGCCACGGGAGTCGTTTCTAGAACGCCGACGGTGACGGAGGACGGGATGCCGAGCGAAAGGTGGATGGTGACTGCGAGCGGGAACAAGCTGACGCTGACGAAGTCCGGCGGGCTTCTCCTGATATTCCGATAGCGCGGCTACGGTTCGCCACTGGGTGTTTCCGAAGTTAAATCGAAAGGACGGACATGAAGCCGAGCAGTGTTGGACGGATGTCGATTGCGGCCGGAGCGGTTGTGCTGGCAATGGTGGCCCTGGCTGGAGAAGCGCCTCGGAAGAAGGTCATAGCGCACGGGTGGGATCTGCTCTCGGCTTCGACGGAGGACGTGCACCGTAACCGGGCGAAGTTCGCGGATACGGGGTATGACGGCATTGCGATGCCGCTGGACATATATGACTCTGCACGACGCCGCCACTCCGGGCTTTTCCTCGACGCGGCCTTCGACTCCCTGAAGGGCGAGCCGTGGGACGCGGGCGAGCTGGGCGGATCGCGGGTCGCCAAGCTCCTCGAAAAGACGATAGAAGCAGGAAGCGTCGCCGACGACCTGATCTGGGTCTACGGCCAGCGCGGGCAGCTGATCGACTGGGACAGGACGTACGAATGGGGCACGAAGCGCCTGAAGAGCTATCCGCTTTGGGAGGATGCCCTTCCCGGACTGGCAGCCACTTGCAGGGCGGCGGTTGACGACGTCGAGGGTTATGCATCTGCGGTCGAACGCGCCGGATGGTCGCTTACGAACGTAATGGAGAACTCCAGCTGCAAGTCAGTCGACGGCAAGTCGCTGCCTTAT
>CACYCW010000093.1 GCA_902773015.1 uncultured bacterium | reverse complement strand
CTTGCGGTTCACGTCACCCATGTGGCCGGGCATCTTCTTGCCCTTCTCGATCCAGCCCGGGAGATCGCGCGCCGCAAGACCGCCCGTGCGCCGCTTCGAGTGTCCGCCGTGCGTCATGTTGCCGCCCGCGAACCCGTAGCGCCGGATCACGCCCGCGAAGCCACGCCCCTTCGTGACGCCAGTCACGTCGACGTACTTCACCCCATCAAAGTTCGAAACGGTGACGCGGTCGCCCACCTTGAGCTCCTTGTCACCGTCCTCCAGGGCGAACTCTCGCAGCACGCGCATAGCCTCGACCCCGGCCTTCTCGAAATGCTTCTGCTCCGCCTTGGGAAGCCGCTTCGCCTTCTGCGGGCCGAAACCGACCTGCGCCGCCACGTAGCCGTCCTTCTCCAGCGTCTTCAACTGCACGACCGAACACGGCCCGACCTCGAGGACGGTCACGCACGTGCGCTTCCCATCCGCGTCGTAGACCTGTGTCATGCCGATCTTCTTGCCGATCATTCCTTCCATGACATCCCCTCCTTAGTTCATACCTTGATGGTGATGTCGACGCCCGCGGGAAGATTGAGCTTCTTCAGCTCGTCGATCGTCTGCGCGGTCGGATTGACGATGTCCAGGAGGCGCTTGTGCGTGCGCATCTCGAACTGATCCATCGACTTCTTGTCGACGTTCGGCGAGCGGTTCACCGTGAAGCGCTCGACGCGCGTCGGCAGCGGGATCGGCCCCACCACCTGCGCACCCGTCCCCCGGGCCGTGTCGATGATGCCACCGACGGCCTGGTCCAGCACACGGTGATCGTATGCCTGGAGTCGGATGCGGACTCTCTGCTGTTGCATTCTTCTGCCTTTCCGTTCTGTCTCTTTCGTCCTGGGCCCCGACTTCCCTCGCTCTCGGCGGACTCCACCCGGAGTCGCCGCCGGAGGCCCTTCTCTCTCGGCGCCCCACGCGCGGTTTCGTCGTCTCCCAGCTCCCCCGCAAAAAACAGGCCGCTCGCGGACACACCATGACCGCGAGCGACGCCCGACGGTCACGACGCGACGGGAAAGACCTGCCCGTATCGCGACCCACCTCTTGCAAAGGTTCGTGTATTATATCAAAATTTCCGTTACCCGCGCAAGGGGGTAAATTTCGAAAATTTTAGGCAAAATGTTGCGCTCAACGAGGCTCCATCCTGACAAACTGGAGCAAACAAGGGCGTGTGACACGCCCATACCATCCGTGCGTCCATCACGAGAAAGGGAATCACTCTCGCAACTTGGCCATCCCCAAACTTGCCACATCGCCAGATTTTCACTGGAAGAGGCGCTCGATCTCCTCTAGCGTCTTGCCCTTCGTCTCCGGCAGCAGGAACGCTGCGGTGAGGAAGTAGAGGAACGCGAAGCCAGCGAGACAGAAGAACACAACCGGATAGCCGCTCCGCTCCTGCCACTGCAGGAACACGTCCGCGATCGCGAAGGCGACCATCTGGTTCACGAAGAGGCAAATGGACATGCCGTTGGCGCGTATGCGGTTGGGCATCAGTTCCGAGAGTGCAAGCCACACCACCACCCCGGGACCGATCGAGAACGACGCCACGAAGAGCGCGATGCTCGTCACCGCGAGCCAGCCCGCGAGCGGCGCCTTCGCGAGCGTGCCGTTCGCCAACGCGAGAAACACGAAGGCCGCCGCCGCGAGCGCCGCCACCATGCCGGCGGTGCCGATCTTGAGGAGCGTCTTCCTGCCGCTGCGGTCCACCAGCCAGAGCGCGACCGCCGTGATCGGCAGCGGCACGAGCCAGACGTAGAAGTTGGCCGCGTTGGCCGTGGTCTGCGAGAGACCGGCCTGCATGAACATCGGAATCGAGAAGTACTGCACCGCGTTGAACCCGATCGCCTGGTTGCAGATAAGCACCGCGAGCGAAATGATGAACGGCAGCACGTACTTGCGCTGAAAGACGGTGTCCCCCTTCGCCGCCGCCGCCAGCGCCGCCTTCTCGGCGGCCTCTGCGGCGTCCGCCGCAATCATCTCGTCGAGGATCCGCTTAGCCTTCTCCTCGCCGTTGTTGGCTGCAAGCGCCGCGAGCGCCTCCTCCTTGCGTCCGCGCCGGTACAGCCAGCGCGGCGACTCCCTGAGACCAAGGGCCCCGAAGAAGAAGAGCAGCGCCGGCGCCGCGCTCGACCAGAAGACGGTCTTCCAGGCGAGCATCTTCTGCTCCGCGCTCACCCCTTCGCCGTCCGCCGCGCCGATGGTGTGCACCACCACCAGGCCGACGATCGAGCAGAACGAGATGCCGACGAAGTCCAGCAGCTGGAACATTCCCGCGCCCATGCCGCGCTTGTCGGCGGCCAGGCATTCCGCAAGATACATCGGCACGGCCACGCCGATGAGTCCGGCGGCGATGCCCTGCAGGACGCGGCCCGTGAAGAAGAACCAGTACGCTCCGCAGCCGAGCGCGGCGGCAAAATCGGTCGAGAAGCAGATGGGCACGCAGGCAAGCGCGGCCGAGGCCGCCGAGATGAGCATCAGCTTCTTGCGGCCGAGCCACTCGGCGAGCGCCCCGGCGGCGAGGCACGCGAGCGCCGCGCTCATCACCACCGCGCTCGAAAGGTGCGAGATCTGCGCGGTGTCGAAGAGCCCGAGACTGCCAGGGTTGTCCTTCGCCGGACCGATGTACGGAATCGCCGGCCCGATGATCGTGCCGCCGAAGTCGAAGAGAAGCCCGCCGCACCCCGCGATCACGAGCAGATAGGTGGCGTAGCGCTTGACGCGATCCATGACTGGCCTTACCTGTAGAGACCCTTGAGGAGCGTGAGCTGTCCATCGATCAGCCTGTCGGCCACTTCCGGCCCGAACGGCGACGTCGCCGCCTCGTAGCCGTCCTCCTTGAAACTGTCGGAGAACGGGAAGTAGCCGCGGCTGCCGTTGGTGAGGCAGGAGAGGATGGTGAGCGTGAACGGCGAATCCTTCTTGACCGCCTTGCCGATGTCGTTGAACGGTTCGCCCGGGAAGCCGCCGAAGGCGACCGACCGGCCGATCGAGAAGCCGATGAGCGGCAGGTCGAAGTGGTCGGGACCGTCCTTGAGGCGGCGGATGCGCCCGGCGCGGGCGACCTCGGTCGTGAGCTCCATGCCCGTCCAGCCGTACTTGGCGGTGACGTAGTCCTTCTCGCCTCCGGCGACACCCTCCTTCTCGCTCTTCTCGTGGAGCGCCCAGACGTCGTCGGCCCAGGCAAGGTTCTTCTCGTCGGTTTCCTTCGCGCGGTTGGACGACACGCGCACCATCCGGGTGGCGGCGCGGATCTCGCCGGCCTCGACGGGAACGCACTTGAGCCAGACCGAGAGCGCCGCGCCTGCGATGACGTTGGCCATGTGCCAAGCATGCTCGTAGCCGCGGTCGACGTCGTCGAAATCGCGCTTGAGCCCGTTGAGCTCGCCAGGACGGGGCTTCACGTTGCAGTGGTTGAGGTCGCCCTGGGTGCCGTTGATGACGATGCTGAGCGCCTTGCCCATGGTCGCCGCCTCGAAGACGGTGCGCGTGAGGCCCGGCCAGTCGGCGGTGATGGTCTCGCCGCCCACCACGTCGGGATGCGTCTGGAAGTTGATCACGCAGATCGGCAGGCCGCCTTCACGGTCGATGCGAAGCACCTGCACCGACTCGTCCGGCGGATTGCCGACGGGACGGACGATGTCGGGGTTGTTGGTACCCGGGTTTGTGCGCACCTTGCCGTTCTTCATGAGATAGCGGCGGCCGAACGAGATTCGCCGCGCGAAGGAGCGCTGATAGGAGAGCTTCGCCGGCTTCAGGTCGCGAATCGCCTCCACCGCCGCATCGGCGGCGCGCGAGACGGACATCCTGACGTAAAGATCGGTGAGCGCGTCGTCGCCCTTGCCGACGGATGAGGCGCCCTGCTTCTGCTTGACGGCGAGATGGCCGCCATCATGCGTATGGGAGGCATGCAGGAGAATCGCATCGCGGTTGACGCCCGTGGCCTTGACGATGGCATCGCGCATGGCGTCGGCGACCCAGTCGGAAAGCGCCTCGGTGTCGAACTGCATGATGAGCGTGGTGGTGCGGCCGTCGGAGAACGCGACGCAGTTGATCTGCAGGTGATCGAGGACCTCCTTGGCGTGACGATCCTGGTAATAGCCCGGCATGAACACACCGAGCGGCGGGGTGATGTCCACCCGTGCGAATCCGGCCTTGAACTCATCGGCGAACGCGGCTATTGCCCCCGCAACGATTGCTGTCGCTATCATCGATCTCTTCATTCTCACTCCTTTCGTGCTGTATGCACGCGCTCATTATATCATATTCTCGCCCCTCTGTTCAATCACGCGGCCACAAAAGAGACGGGCGCGGACCGATCGGCCCGCGCCCGCATCCTTGCCCTGGGACAATTAGGCGAGAACAGCGTCCTTCGCCGCCTTCGCGACGCGGAACTTCACCTTCGTGCGAGCCGGGATCTTGATCGTCGCACCGGTCGCGGGATTGCGGCCCATGCGAGCCTTGCTCTTCGCCTTGATGAGCTTGCCGAGGCCGGGGAGCACAATGCCCTTCGGACCCTTCGCGCCCTCATAGGCGATCGCCAGGAGCTTCTCGTAGCTGGCGACAGCCTGCTTCTTGCTGATGCCCGCGGCCTCCGCGATGGCGGCCATGATCTCGGACTTGGTTGCAGGAACCTTCTTAGCCATTTTTCTTGATCCTTGTTTTGTTGTCACGTGACACACGAAGGACCCATTCCCCCGTGCTTGGTGCGTAATTTACACTATTTTTCGGGCATTTGCAAGGGGGTAAATTAAAAAAATTCAATAGCCATCGGGTCGCGGCGACCCCTACCCTCACCAAACCCTTGATTTTATTGGCTGAAATCGACTTCACGCTCTCAGCGGAAAAATCGAAAATTGTGCCTCGATCTGCCTCGCGGCACAAGCCCTTGTGGCGGTCGCGGCACGAAACGGGCTCACGCGATACATCTGGTGGGCGGCGAGCCGGACATTTTCCACAAGATGTTGAAGTCCTTGGAGGCGCACTCGGGGCGCGCCTTCGGGCAGCGCGGATGGAACGAGCAACCGCTCGGCCAGTCGGTCGGCGGCGGCACCGTGCCAGGCATGTCCGCGAGCGGCGCATCCTTCGGCGCATCGAGCCGCGGCACTGCGGCGAGGAGTCCCTGAGTATAGGGATGGTGCGGCGCGGAGAGGACGGCGCGAGTCTCCCCGCACTCGACGATCTCACCGGCGTACATCACGTTGACGAACGTCGAGTAGCGCGCGACGAGTCCTAGATTGTGCGTGATAAGCAGCACCGCCATGCCACGCGAATCGGCGACGCGCGCGATGAGATCGAGCACCTCCTTCTGCGTCGTCACGTCAAGCGCCGTCGTCGGCTCGTCGGCGATGAGCAGGTTTGGTTCCTGCGCCAGCGCCATCGCAATCATCACTCGCTGCTGCTGCCCGCCGCTGAGCTCACACGGAAACTTGCGCGCGGCACCCTCGTCGAGCCCGACCGCGGCCAGCGTCTCGGGGACGCGACGCCGCGCCACCGCCGCGCTCGCACACCCCTCGGCAATCTGCGCGCCGACGCGCATCACCGGATTGAGCGACTGCATCGGATTCTGGAAGACATAGGCGATGCGCGGCGCACCGACGACGTTCCCTGTGATCTCCGCACGGTCGACGAGTCCGCCGATTGCAAGAGCGGTCAGCGACTTGCCGCACCCCGACTCGCCGACGAGCGCCACGCGCCCGTTCTCGGGGATCCCGAACGACACGTCCCTCACCGGAACGGAGAGCCGCCCCTCGACACGAAACGCCACCCGCAGATGCTCGACGCTCAGCAACACCTCAAACCTTCTTCCTCATCACCAGCCGCGAAGCGAGGATGTAGGCTCCCACGAGCACAAGCGCGCCGAGAATCACCGCGGGAAGATGGGCGGCGGCGAGATCCTTGCCGCGGGTCACGAGCTCGAGATAGGTGATGTCGCCGGCCGTGCGCCCGAGGCCGTAGCCTGTCATCGCCAGGATCGCCGTCCAGATGCCCGCGCCCAGTCCGGTGAAAAGCGTGAAGCTGGCGAGCGGCATCCGGGCGATGCCCGCCGGAATCGAGATGAGCTGGCGGATGACCGGCACGAGCCGGCAGACGAACGTCGTCGCCGCGCCATAGCGGTTGAACACCTCACAAGCCCGCGCGAGCGGCGCCGACTTGATGAAGAAGTACCTGCCGTAGCGTTCGAGAAAGGGCTTGCCCACCCACAGCGCCAGGAAGTAGTTGGCGTACGCCCCCGCAAGCGAACCGATGATGCCCACCGCGATCGCCGCGGACACCGCGACCGCCGGGGAGGAAAGCCCCAGCTCACCGCGCGCAGCGAGGAACCCGGCGGGGATCATCACAACCTCGCTCGGGAACGGGACGAAACTCGACTCCACCGCCATGAACACGAAGATGAAAAGAAGCCCCCACGTCGGTGCCAGCGCCGCGATGGCGTCCAGATGCGAAGCGATTGTCTCGAGCATGAGAGGTTGAGGTCGGGGTTAGCAGATCTGACAGGCCTTGAACTTTTCGCGCGAATACGGACGCGGCATCGTGACGCGCTCGTCGGGAGCGCCGGCGCGACGCACTGAGAGCACGATCTCGCCCTCCAGACGGTCGTAGCGCGAGTAGGCCGCGACGAGTTCGGTCGCGAGCGCGAAATCAGCCTCGCCTTTCAGCGACGGAATGAACGCCGTCGGACCCGGCACATTCACCGGCGACAGGATGACGCTCCCTTCACTCTTGATTCGATCCAGCTCCTTCAGAACCTGGTTCTCGATTCGGTCGCGTCCAAGGGCAACGCCCGTGCCGCCAGCCAGACGAAAGCGACGTCCGACCGTGAGCAGATGAACGAGCCGCCGGTCGCCGAGCCCCTCATGATCCATGAGATCGCGGAGCTTGCGGCAGAAGCCCTCCTCTGTCAGCTTGCAGCCGCCGGCTGGCGACGGATAGTCGACGATGCCGAACTCCGCCGCAAGCGCGATCTGCCGCTCACGCCCGCGGCCGGAGAGGTCCAGAAGCTGCTCGCGATCGAGTCGCCCCTCGAGTTCGGGAACCGTCGGTTCGAGAAGGCGGGCGGAGAGCGGACGCACCAGGCGCCCCTTCAGGCCGGAGACCTTCTCGACAATGCCGAGTGACTGGCGGTTCTGGCTCATCGGCCGCTGCCCCTGCACCTCGCCCGTCGCCACGAAATCGAAGCCGAGCCGAGCCATCAGCTCGCCCGCGCGGCGAATCATCAGCGCGTGGCAGTCGATACACGGGTTCATCGCCCCACCGAAGCCGTGCGGCGGGTTCTCGATGAGCGAGATCTCGTCATCCGTGAAATCCACGACGTGCAGCTTCACGCCGAGTGCGGCGGCGGCCTTGCGTCCGGCATCGGCGGAGAAGAACGGCGTCTCGAAGGTGACTGCCTCGACATGCGCGCCCGCGCGCTGCAACACCCGCACCGCGAGCTGGCTGTCGAGGCCGCCGCTCATCAGGGAGATTCCGCTGCACGAACTGTCGGACATGTCAGAACTTGCGCTTGCGTGAGAGGATGAAGAACACCGCGCCGATCGCGACCGCCAGGACGCCCGAAAGCCCCATCACGATTGCGAACGCATTGGTCCGGTTCTGGAACGGCAGACCGATGTTCATGCCGTAGATGGACGCGACGAGGGTCGGCACCGCGAGCAGAATCGTCGCGGCGGTGAGGTACTTCATCACGTTGTTGAGGTTGTTGTTGATGAGCGAGGCGAAGGTGTCAAGGGTGCCGTTCAGGATGTTCGCGTGAATGGTCGCGGTCTCGAGCGCCTGCTGGTACTCGACCATCGCGTCCTCAAGATAGTCGCGGTCGTCCTCCGAGAGCGTCAGCTGCCGCGCCGTGTTCGCTCGCGCCAGCGCAATCGTGTCCGCCTTGAGCGACGTCGTGAAGTAGACGAACGTCTTCTCGATCTGGAAGAGCTTGAGGAGCGCCTCGTTCGAGATCGACTCGCGCAGCTCGTCCTCGAGCGCCGTCGTGCGGGAGTGGATGTCGTTGATGTAGCGCAGGAAGAGCACGCCCGCGTGCCACAGGAGGCGGAACGCGAAGCGGTACGTGTCGGACGGCGGGCAGACGCGGCGGATCTGGTCGAGGAACGCCGTCGTCACCGGCGTCCGCGAGCTGCAAACGGTGACGACCGTCTGCTTGAACAGGATGATGCCGAGCGGCACCGTGCGATAGGGGATGACGCTCTCATCCTCGTCGGCCTCGACCATCGGCACGTGGACGATGAGAATCGACGCCTCGTCCTCCCAGTCGAATCGCGGACGTTCTCCGGCGTCGAGCGGGTCGGTGAGGAAGTCACGCGGCACGTTGAAGTGGGAGAGCACCGCCTCCAGCTCGGTGGTGGAGGGCTCGACGAGATTGACCCAACATGACGGCGCGAACTCAGAGGTCTCCTTGAGCCCCCCGTTCTCCCATTTGTAGACGGTCATCATGTCGCGCTTCTCTCTCTTTCGTTAGGCGACATATTATACCAAAAATTCATGCGCCCCACCTGACGACGCTCAGTCCTTTCTCCGTCCTGTCGCGGGATCGTAGCGGACCGTTCCGTCGGGCGTCTCCATCACGCCCGCAAGGGAATCGTCCGTCACCCGCACCGTGCTCACCGTCCGCCAGCCGTCACCTGTGCGCTCCAGCACGTCGACCGAATCGCATGGACGCACCGAGGCGATGCGCAGGCAGCGCTCCCGGTCGGAGGACGCGAGCTCGAGGCCCGTGCCGTCCGCGAGCATCTTCACGCGAAACGCCACGCGTCCGCCGCCGTCATAGCACGGGAACTCGTCCCCCGGACGGAACGTCACCGCGCGATCCCACGTGTCGATGACGCGGCTCATGTCCTGATAGCAGTCGGAGGTGATGCGCCCGTCCTCGCGGCGGATGTAGAAGTGGTGCACCTGCTGTCCGTCGCGCGTGTGCGGGATGATGTGGAAGTGCGGAGGGAAATCGGTGTGGCCCTTGGGGAAGTTCGAGTCGAAGGTGCCGAGCCAGATCGTGCCGTCCAACGCCTCCTTCCGACCGAAACCGAGACGCACGAGGGCCTCGCGCGCGGCGAAAACGAAGTTGTTCGCCGCGGCGACCTCGTTCGAAGGGAAGGGATAGTTCGCGTAAGGACCCGCAACCCAGTCCGGCCGATGGTGCATGATCGTGAGCGAAAGCGGCCCGAGGCGCGGAAACCCGGTCTTGAAGCTGATGTTCGCCTCCGGCTTGGGGTTCCCCTTCTTTGGCGCGCGATAGGCCGTCACGAAGACGTCCCAGTTCGTCGGTGCGGACTGCGTGTATTCGACCGCGCCGTCGGCGCCGCGCTTCCACGCGAAGTGGATAGGCCCCTCCGGCGTGTCGAGATCGATCGTATCCGAACCGAGCCGCTCGGCGATATCTCTGGTGATCACGAAGCAGGCCAGCCTCGCATCACGGTTGAACTTGTAGATGCCGCGCGGCCCGTAGTCTGGCGTGTAGCGCTTCGAGAAGTCGTGCCCCTCGCCGTCGAGCGCCGTTACCCAGGCGAGACGGTCGTCCTCGCTCTTCGTGCGCCAATATCTCTCGCCGAGCTCGGCGGCCGTCGCGCCGGCGGCCTTCCTCGTGAAGAGGCGGCGCACCTCCTCGACGGCCATCTTCGGCCGACGATAGGAATCAAAGAGCCCGCCGGTGTTGATGCCGTAGGACCGGCCCCTCATGCTCTGCGTGCGCGTGTAGGTCTTGCAGTCGCAGTACTGCCAGATCGCGATGCCGGCGATCTCGCGGTTCGTGAACACCTCCTCGAGCATGATCCGCGTATACTCGGCCTGGAAGTCCTCCGTGTATTGCGCACGACCGCGTGGATCGTGCACCCCGTAGTCCGCCTTCACGCCAGTCTCGCTCACGAGGATCGGCCGGTCGTCGTGATACAGGTCGCGGAAGTAGCGGACGATCCGCTCGTGGCAGCCGCGGATGTTCGCGCGCACCTCCTCCACCGAGCCGGTGACGAGCAGGTCGTTGTACCAGCAGGGATAGGTGTTGTAGCAGATGATGTCCGTCTTCGCGTGTGAGATGTCCTTGTCGGTGCGGCAGCAGGCAAAGGTGACGAGATGCCCGGAGTCCTCGGCGCGCACGACCTCGATGAGCCGCTCGACGAGCGATTTGCACTCAGGCCGGTCCGAATGCGGCTCGTTGAGGAATCCGCTGATGATGACCGACGGATGATTGATCGAGTTGCGCACGGTGAGGCGAGTCTCCTCCTCCTGGAGCGCACGGAACTCCGGGTCGTTCAGCTGACGCGGTCCGTTGCCCCAGCCCAGCGACTCCTCCCACACCAGAACGCCCAGCTCGTCACAGAGGTCGAGGAACGCCTCGCACTGCGGATAGTGGCTGCCGCGGATGAAGTTGCCGCCGAGGTCCTTGACGTTCTGGACGTCCTCGATCATCAGCTGCCGCGGCGTGGTGACGCCAAACTCCGGGTGCGATTCGTGACGGTTGACACCCTTGAGATAAATGGGCTCGCCATTGAGGGTGATGCGCCCCTTGTCCGTGCCGACCTGACGGATGCCGAAGCGGGCCGTCTGGGAGCCGCCTGAAGAGCGGGTGCCTTGCGGCGTGACAGTGACGGTGTGGAGACGCGGGGCGTCGGGCGTCCAGAGGCGGAAGCGCGGCACGCGGACCTGGGCGCGGCGGTTGCGGAACGCGATCGTGAACGGCTCGCCATCGTCGAACGCGACGGCCGCGGTGAAGTCGGCCGGACCTTCCCGGGCGTAGACCGCCTCCAGCTCGACGAGACCCGTGCGGTAATCGCGCGTCCTGACGATCACGCGCCGCAGCGCGTCCGCGCCGTTCGCCGTCTCGATGAAGACGCCGTGGTGAAAGCCGCCGTAGGCGTAGAAGTCGTAGAAGTCCCAGAACAGCTTCACCTTCGTGTTGTCGATGAGCGAGTCAACGGCCGCCTCGATCACATGACGGCCGGCCTTGAGCGAGCCGAGCGGGAACTCGAGGCGGATCCACGGCATCACGCTCCGCCCGACGTCCTTGCCGTCGATCCAGTAGCGAGAGCGCACCCCGCAGCCGTCGATGACGAGGAACGCCTGATCGACATCGGCGTCCAGCGTTAACTCGCGGCGGTAGAAGCCGGTTCCGCGCCGACCGTACCAGCGCGAGAACGCGTCCCAGCAGCCGGGCACGGGCATGCGGGCGTTCGTGCCAGCCTTGCGCACGTCGACGTCCTCCATCGACTTCCCCTCGTGCAGGCGGAAGTCCCAGAGGCCGTTGAGGTCGATGCGCGAACCCGCTGCGGAGGGAAGGGCCGCAGCCAGCGCCGCGAGAAGTGGGAGAAGACGGGTGACGCGCATGGCTCAGCGCTCCTCCACGTCGATGACATAGACCTGGCGCGACCCCTCGTGAACCGAGTTAAACGCGAGCTGGCGACCGTCTGGACGCCAGCGGGCGTGCAGGTCGCAGCGCCAGAAACCGCCGCGATACGCCTCGGGAACGAAAAACTCGCCAATGGACTTCACGGACTCGTCGGCGCTGCGCATCAGCACGAACTGGCGGTCGAAGTTGTGGTTGTAGTAGCCGTCGCTGGACATCCACTTGCCGTTCGGGCTCCAGACGCAGTGGCCGTCCCAGTCGAGCAGACCTGGCGCGATGATATGCACCTTCTCCTCTTCGCCGACCGTGAACTTGACGTGTCGGCCGAAGGCGCGCCCGTCGCGTCCCTTCGGCCAGACGGTGACGACCATCGTCCTGTCGTCGAGCCAGTTGAAGTGGCTGCCACCCCAGGTGTCATCCGCAAAGCAGCGCCGGAGGTCCGTGCCGTCGGTCCTGACCGTGAAGCTTGTCGTCAGCCAGGACGGGATGCGATGGGTGACCTTGTTGAACCAGTCGACCGTGCGCGCCAGGAAGAAGACGCGCGTTCCGCTCGGGTTGAAGACCGTGTGGCAGTAGTAGGCGAGCGGATTGCCAGGCTTGCCGGGAGCGGTCTTCTCCTTCGGCATCAGCGACCGGCCGGCGGCGACGCTCAGGATGAGCCGCGCCTTGCCAGTCGCGAGGTCGACGAGCCAGAGTCCGTCGTCCTCGGGCCAGGTGACCGTCTCGCGGGAGTCCTGTCCCGGGCCGGCGTAGCCATAGTCGGGACGCGTCAGGTAGAGCCGCGCATAGTTGATCGAGATCGCCTTCGTGCCGTCGCGCGAAACGGCGCTCACCGGATACGGCACGATGCGCTCGGCCTTGGTGCGCCAGTTCATGATGACGGCGACGAACCGGCCGTCGCGGCAGTCGTTGAAGACGAAGGTGTCTGGCTCGTTCGGCAGCCAGTGGAACATCGTCGCCTCCTGGAAGTTCCAGCAAGCGGTCGTGGTGACGGGGATGAACCGATTGCCGTCCTGCGTGTCGACGAGACCGAGCGTGATGCGCTCGTTGGCCTCGGCGAGGCGGCCGTTGATGTCCGTCTCCAGCACGGCGACGTAACGCAGGTCTGCGCTCCAGGCGTTGATGGCGAAGTAATTCGCCAGAAGATGGTCGTGGGGCCCTTCCGTGATGCGCCGCGGCGCGGAGAGCTTCGGAAAGTCAGGCAGGCTCTCGCCGATTGCGCCGAGCGCCGTGATCGCCACAACGCCAATGATAACATATCGCATGATTTTCGTATTTTGAAGTTTCGTAGAGTGCATTATATCACACCACGCCGCACTGGCGCAAGCCGTTCGCAGAACTGCACGATTCGTGGATGCGCCCGATCAAAGCGACCCCAGGAAGACCTCAAGGTCGCCGCGCCAGGCGGCGTAGTCCGTGCCGTCTGGTTTGGCAACTGTCTCCGGAAGACGTCGGAAGACGGCGTTGCTGTCCGCCGCCAATGCGGCATAGAGCTTGTTCGCCGCCCGACAGCGAAGCCCGCGCCACGTGCCCGCCTGCGGCAGGATCGCGTACAGCACCACCTTCGCCTTCGGCTGCCGTGCCCTCACGGCCGACAGCAGCCTCCTGACGCCGAGGACCATCTCCTCCGGCGTCGCATCGCTGTTCTCCGCCCCGACGTGAACGGCAACCGCCTTCGCGGAATATCCGTCGAGCTCACCGCGCTCGATGCGTCCGAGCACGTTCTGAATGCGGTCGCCTTCGCCCCCAAGCACATGCACGGCCCGCCCCTTCCGAAGCCTGCCCAACTCGTCCGCGCCAGCACCCTCCCAGCCTGCGACCGCGCAGTCTCCCAGCAGGACGAGGTCGACCGCGCGGCACGCAGGCGCGGCGGCCTTCGCCGCACCCTCCTTGCGCGCCGGCACGCACGTCGACGGCAGCCGGCGCTGCGCACCGAGCCGCACGATCTCGCGGGCGACCTTCAACCGATGCTCACGCATCGCCGTGGGATCGGTCGAATAATCCCGCACGTCCCGGAATACCGATTTTGGAACCTTGAGGAGAGCGTTGTGCGGGTCGGCCCGCCGCAGAATCGCGAAGTACTCGTAGTCCTCGACGCCATCGCGCAGGATGGCCAGCCGATACGACCCGTTCGGCCCGTCGAGAACGGGCTTGTCGCCCTTCCCGCGCGGCGTCTCGACGGTTGCGAGGGGCGGATAGACGAAACGCCCGTCGCCGTTGCCCCAGGTGCTGCCCCGACCGCTCCACGCCATCGCGTCGACGTAGGGGTTCTGCGGATGGAGCGGATCCGGATAGACGGACTTGCTCGTCCAGAGCGAGGTTTCCCAGATGAGAATGCCACGGATGTTCTCGGCCCAGGTCATCCAAAGCCAGGCGCGCAACGAGTCGCCAGGGTGGTCGATGAACTCCGTGGGGTAGGGCGCCTTCGGACCGCAGCAAATGTACCACCAGAACTGGTCTCCGCGTGCCCTGTACTTCGCGTACTGGCCCGCGAAGACGTGGTCGAGCCGCGGGTTCCAGAGGTTCACGTTGTCCAGGGCGTCGTCGCACTCGTTCGTCAGCAGACGACGGATACCGGGTGCATGCCGCTTCATCGTGGCCATGCCCTCGTTCACGAACCGGAAGCATTGGGACTGAGGCTCGTCGAACCAGTAGACGTAGGAGGCGCCCAACCACCCCTTCTCGCGCAGGTGCGCCTCGATCGCGCCGAGGTAGCGGCCCATCAGCGCCTGGTAGAGCGCGTTCGTCGACGGGACGCCGCAGATGGTGCCGGGCTTGAACCCGCCCTGGAAGCCGCGCCCGAGGCCATCGACGTGGACCCGGAACGCGTTGAAGCCAAAACGCCCCCACATCTCTTCATGTGCATCGTCGAAGGCGGACCAGTCGAACTGGGGTGTCGCGCGCGCCGGGTCGCTCGCGTTGATCCACTTCACGACCGGCGACTGGCCCTTGCCCCAGCCGTAAATGGCGATGCGGCTTTCCGAGAAGAGCCTGACGTACTTCTCGAGCACCTCGTCGTGCGCCGCGCTGCCGGTGCGAAGCCGGTGGTAGTCGGCGACGCGGCCAACGGAGAAACCGAAGCCGCTCTCGCAGGTCATGCGCCGCGGAAGATCAAAGCCGAACACTTCGACGGCGAAGGGAACGCGGCGCTCGTACTTGCCGCCATCCGACCGCACGGCCCGGACGCGCAGCGCGCCGCGATAGACACCGGCCGGCTGGCCCGCCGGCGCGTGGACCGTGATCCAGAATGGCTGGTTCTCCCTGCACGCGATGGTCAGAGGCCGAGCGGCGTCCTGCGGTAGCAAAGGGTCCGGCCAAAGGCCCGCCATTCCGGCATCATCGGTCGCGATCTCGACCTTGACGTAGCCGACGCGTTCGACCTTCACTTCGGCGGCGGGCAGGAGTGCGGGCGACCAGGCGCTGCGCTCGCTCGGGACGAGGGAGAGGTCGCCGTCGACGGCAACGCTCACGTCCTGCAGCGCCTCCTCCCGCGCCGTCACGACGAGCTGCACCGACTCGCGCTCGTCGCCGGCGAGACGCAGCGCGACGCCGGCCCCGGACGCCTTCGGCACGGGCGTGCTGCGGAAAACCTTCACGTCGGATACCGCGCTCCACAGCGCAACACCGCCCTCGTCCGCCAGAAGCCGCGCGTTGGCGTCGGAGAGCCGGTCGGCGAAGGCGGGCGCCTTGACCTCCCCGAAGACCTCGCCCGTCTCCGCATCAACGTACTTCGTCGACCCCCAGGCCATCACAGGAACGCCGTCGAAATCGCACTCGAGACGATACCCGCCGACCTGGAGGTTCGTACGGGCGTTGGCGCGCAGACGCACATAGAGCGCCTTCGCCGGAAAGACGGAGGCGGGAATCTCAAAACGGAACGGGCCGGTGCCCGGAACGACGCCGATGGGCTGCCAGGTGGTCCCATCGGCGGACGCCTCGACCGCCATGTCCTCCTTCCCCGTGAAGTAACCGCAGGAAAGCGCGACTGAGCCAGAAGTGAACATGCGTCCGAACAGCTCGTGCCGGTAGACGACCTCGCCGCGATGTCTGATGTTCCAGTGGCTCGTGTTGAACGAGACGCCGCGGTAATAAAGCAACGGGCGGGCATGGTTCCGCCCGAATGACGACATCCTCGCGTCGAACTTGTAGCGGTTCCCTTCCACCGACTCGCCGTGACCCAGCGTCAGCAGGTCCGTCTCGGCATAGACTGCCTTGAGCGGCACGACACGGCAGTCCTTGAACGAGAAGGTCCCCATGCCGCGCCAGTGTCCGAGATGAAAGCTGTCCTTCATCAACGAGCCGGCAACGCCGGGCGTCTGGTAGGCGTGGCGGTAGTCGTACCAGCCCGCATCGGGACCGTGCCGATCGACGTTGACGGTCGAGGAGCCGGCGACGATGAGCCCCGAGCCGACCTCACGGCCTGAATACGCAAAGCCGTAGATCGCGCCCGACGAGACCTCTCGGGAATCGCTCGTGCGCCGGTTCTCATCTCTCTTCCCCTCGACGGTAAGAACACCGTCCTGCATTCCCTTGAAGGAGATGTCCGCCGCTGTCGCGGGGACGCTGGCAAGCACCACGGCAGACAGGGCCAGGTGCATGAGTTTCGTGTTCATCATAACATTGACCACCTTATGTTCCGGAAACAGTGATTCATTGCGACGCGCCCTTGACTCAACCGTGGTTGGAATCTAGAGCACGCCGTCCCTATTCAGCTGACGAAGCACCTCCACGGTGTATTCGGTATAGGCGAAGACGGCAAAGCCCTTGTAGCCGCGCGAACGGATCTCGCGGATCTGTGCGGCCGGCCAGTCCACCGACTCGCCGCTCGCCCGCAGGTGCGCTGTCAGCGGCGAATGCCGCGGCTCCGAGCGTCAGGATGGCGAATGCCACTGCAGTTCTCTTCATGTCAACTCTCTCCTCTGGACGATCTGAAACAAGTGTACGACGCCGACGGTCGTCCTGGGATCGGCGGTCAAAGTTAATCGCCGTGGGGATGAGTTGTTGAGAGGTTTTCCCAACAACTCAACCTCTCAACAATTCAACCTTACCGAGAACGCACAAGGCGGTCGATCTCATGGCGAAGGCGATTGACCAGCTCGTCATATGACCTGCCCGAGACATTCGAATGGACACGTTGGACTGAATACTCGCCGTGGGAACGGCGAATGACATCCACCACCACCCTGCGCTTCGAGTGAGCCGTCGTGCAGCGCATCACGCCGCCGGACCGCCTTTCCGGCGTCCATCCGCTCCTCACGGCGGCAGCAGACACGATCTGCTCAAACGAACGATCGCTTGCCTCCCTGGACGAACGCTCCGGGTGCGGGGGCCGATGATGGTTGCGTGGTGAGGCGCAGCCTCCTGCGAGGGCGAGCGCCAGCAGAATGGTGGCAGTCTTGATGAGCCTTTGCATTCTCATGTCTCCTTCATTGTGCGTCAGCAATGTTCATTCCGACGCACAACATTATATCAAATCGTGCGCATTCCATCCACTGGAAGCCGATATCAAAATGCGAGGGTGTGCCCATTGCGAGGGGGATTATGGTATAATGTGCGCATGAAAGCTGTCTACTGGTTGCCGGCGGCGGCGCTGGCGGGATTCATTGCCGGAGGGTGGGGCGCCCGGGAGGAGCTGAGGGCGCTGCGCGAGTTGTCCGAGTCAGACGAGGCCAAGGCGGTTGCCAAAAGCAAGCCTGACGGTTTCGACGCCTTCGCCAGCATCATGCGGATACCCGACGAGGCGAAGCGGCTTCCGTCGCGGAAGGAGAAAGGCAAGACGTCGCGAAATGCGATTGCGGCGACGAACCGTGCCCCGTCCGCGGCGACGCGGCCTGTCGCAGCGCCCACCAAACAGGCGGCGACGAACCGCACGACGGCGGCGATGCGGCTCATGCGTCCGGAGGATCTCCAGGCCCGCATTGAGGACGCGCAGGACCTGTGGGCGACGCGGGTGGAGGTGGCACGAGCGCAGTGGAAGTCGAAGCTGAAGCTCGACGGGAAGTCCGAGGCGGCCTTCGATGCGGCGTTGCAGGAGATGAACGAGAAGCTCTACGACAGCATGGATGCGCTCGCGACGATCATCGGCGAGCAGGAGTCGATGACGCCGGAGCTGGGTCTCAGGCTGCTCAGCGAGACCACGGCGCTGCTTGCGGAGACCTACGACCGCGTCGGCGAGTGCGTGGCGCCCGAACTGCGGAGCGAGGTGTCGACGATGAATCTGGCGGACTTCATCGATCCGGGCGTGGCCGAACCGCTGGTGCGGGTGCAGGACAAGCTCGGGGGCTCGGGGTTCGCGCCCCGAGGAGGATCGCGGTGACCGCGGCCTTGCGTCGCATCTGGCAGACCGCGCTGCTCGAGTGGAGCACGGCGGTCCGTTCGCGCCGCGCCCTGGTGCTGCTGCTCATCTACCTGTCGACGTCGGTGCTGTGCATGTACGGGACGGTCTCGATCCTGGGGCGGATGGAAAGCGAGCTGGTGTCGGTGCTGCGGCTGCCGACGGACGCGCAGACGGGAGTCGTCAGCGATACGCTGTGGAAGGCGAAGCCGTTTCAGCGGCTCGTCCGCTCCGCCGTGGGCAACAGCCTGGTGTTCGAGGACATCTCCAGGCGTCATCCGATGGAGCTGGTCTACGCTTGGTTCACGTTTCTCTTCGCGCCGATGCTGGCGGTGTTCGTGGCCGGCGGGCGCATAGCTGACGATCTGCATTCGGGGGCGGCGCGTTATGCGCTGGTGCGGGTGACGCGCTTCGAGTGGTCGCTTGGCAAGTACATCGGCCAGGCGCTGATGATCGGCCTGGCACTGGCGGCCAGTGCGCTCGGGGCGTGGACGGTGATCCGCTGCCGGCTGCCGACCGCCTCTGCGACGGCGCTGTGCGTGCCGATGTTCGGCTGGGGGGCGAAGGCGTGGGTGTATTCGCTAGCCTGGCTGGGCCTCGCGATGGGCCTTTCGCACCTCGCGGGCTCCTCGGCGAAGGCCGTCGCGCTCGGCTTCTTCGCCCTCTTCGCCTTTAACGTCCTGCCGATGACGCTGAAAGGCCTCGTCGAGTGGGCGGGCGCGCCGGACGCGATCCTGAACCTGGAGGCGCTGGTGCCGTCCGGTGCGGAGAACTCGCTTTGGCGCAGCTCGTTCACGGCGCTCGCGTCGGGTTCGCTGCACCTGATCCTGCTGGGGCTCCTCTATCTGTCGGCCGGCGCGGCGGTCTTCGCCAGGAGGGACGCATGATCGGCGTCGCGGCGGTCACGACGACGGGGATCGTCAAGCGCTTCGGGCGGCGCACCGCACTGGACGGGATGACGCTGGCGGTGCCGCGCGGGGCGGTGATGGGGCTCGTCGGGGCGAACGGCGCGGGCAAGACCACGTGGATGCTGACCGTCGCGGGGCTGATCCGTCCGACCGCCGGCACAATCGACCTGCTCGGGGCCGGGCCGTTCGACGCGGCGGTGCACGGCGGACGCGTCGCCGTGCTGCCGCAGGATGCCGAGCTGCCAGCAGAACTGTCGCCGTTCGCGCTGCTGAAGGGGTTCGCGCGGCTGCAGGGCCTGTCCCCCTCGACAGCGGCGAAAGACGCGGAGAGGCTGCTGGAGATCGTCAACCTGAAGGACCGCGCGCACAGTGCAGTACGCACGCTCTCGCACGGCATGCGCAAGCGCGTGATGGTGGCGCAGTGCTTCGTCGGCTCGCCGGAACTGGTGCTGCTGGACGAGCCGCTGAACGGGCTCGATCCGGTCGAGGCCGGCCGACTCCGGCGGTTTATCCGCTCGCGACGCGGACGTCAGACGATCATGGTATCCTCACACCTGCTCGCCGACATCGAGCAGATCTGCACACACGTCGCGTTCGTGGACAAGGGACGCACGGTGCGGGTGGACACGCTCGGCGCGATCACCCATGCCGAGGAGCGGACGGTCTACACGCTCTCGCACGAACCAACGGACTACGCGGCGTTGGAGGCGGCGGTGCCGGAGGCGACGTTCGAGTGGTCGCAGACCCGCGGCACGCTCGTCTGCTCGATGGGTTCCGCCGCGGGCGGCGTCGCCGAGATCAACCGCCGGCTGCTGCCTGTGCTGCTCGAGCAGACCGACGTGCTGGCGGTCTCAGCCGGCGTCTCACTTGAAGAGGCGCTGTGGGAACAGGACCGCAAATAATCGTAGGGGCCGACGTCACTGATCGCCTCTCGCCGGGTCGACGCGAACCGAGCCGACGGACGAAATCCGCCGGCACATCCTCGCCCAGAACTTCAACTGCGAAGTGTTGCTTGTGTTCACCATTATTATACCACAAAATCCTAGCCGGGGTTGCGTTCACGGGGAAGAAATGGTAAAATACAGCCATGAAAACGAATATCGCTTCCGCGCTTGTTCTCTCATTCGTCTGCTGCGCCGCCGCAGGGTTCGGCG
>CACYCW010000092.1 GCA_902773015.1 uncultured bacterium | reverse complement strand
TGCATGACGGACGGCTTCCGTCTCTGCGGGAGAGAAGGTATGTCATGTAGAGCGGAAGATACACGGCACCATCCTTGACCGCAAGGTCTTTTTCCACTCAAGCAGAGTCTCATATATTTTGCGTTTCATCAGCTTTATTCCTTGAAAACGCGCGCATTATACCATATTTTCGATTTTGAACGCAAGCCAGATGTGGTTGAATTCAAGTGATTCGCAAATCCAAAAATTACACGTTTTCAAGGTATTGGTAGATGCAGAGGTCACACCTTTTCAAGGTATTCGTTGTCATTACTATGACAAAATCACATCAAGCTCGATAGTCTCGTCGCCAAAATCGTGCCGACGGGAAAGACGTCTCTATATGCGCGAAGGTGTGTACGACGGGTCATTCATCGCGAATGCCCAGGTGTCCGGCATAGGCACGATGCGCCGCGTATGTCTGTCATTCTTTCGTCCGCATCGCATTTATATGAGGTAGAGCAATGTGCTCGTAGCGAAAGGAAGAAGACAGGATGCGAAAGAGAGAAGTCGTGCTGGCTGCGCTGGTTGCGTTGCTGGCCATCGGGTTGGTGTCGTCCGTCGTCGCCCATCGGCGGCTGAAGGCGCAGGTGCGGGCGTTCGAGGCGACACATGGAGGTTCGATCGCCGAGAATCTCTCGAAGGAGGATGTCGATGCGCGCGTCAAGGCCGAGGTTGCGGCCTCTCGCGCTGCGATGGAGCGGGGAAGGGCCCCAGCCGCGAAGGCCGACGCCGATGCCGTCGCCAAGGGTCTGCCTCAGATGCGGGTCGTCAAGGTGCAGGATGACGGTGACACGCTGGTTGATTTCGCCCTTTCGGAGCGGCCTGACATGGAGGTTGTCGGCCGCTATGTCACGGTCGAGCCGTCGCTGGTGGAGGGGGCGCTCGCCTTCGAGTATGACTCGCGCTACAACCGTGAATGCGATGGCTATGAGCCCCATCTGCTCGTGCGAGGCGAGTTCGCGTTCCGCACGAATGTGACCGTGCGCCTCCGCCGCGGCTTGCCGCTCCTTGGCAGGGGGGCGAATCCCGAGGCGACGGGCTCGCTTGCGGCGGACGTGACGCACGTCTTCCGCCGGCGCGACCGCGAGCCGTCCGTTGCGTATGTGGCGGACGGACGCTACCTGCCGCCCGGCGGGGCGCAGGCGCTGGAGATCGAGAGCGTCAACGTGCACACTGTGCGCACTGAGGTCTGCCGCGTCGAATCGCGCAATGTCGTGCAGATGCTCGCACGGGAGGAACAGGTCTACGAGCGCTACTCCTGGCGTTCGAGTGCCGATGGAGAGGAGACGGCGGAGCTTGCGGGCGAGGCCGAGACGAATGACTTCATGGCGGTCTGCCGCCCGAACGTGCGGGATATCCACCGTCTGCGCGTCGGTCTCGACGACGGTCGGCACGCACGAGGCATCTACCTGCTCGCGGTGCACAACGCCGATTTCCCGCCGTGCGATGACCGCTGGGATGACCTCCGGTACAATCCGCGCCACTACCGAGTCGTCTGCCTTTCCGACCTCGGTCTGAGCGTCCGCCAGAGCTGCACGGACGGCCTGGGCGTGTGGGTGACGTCCCTTACGACGGGAACGCCCGTCGCGGACGCATGGGTCGAGATCTACTCCACCGCCAACGTCAAGGTGATGGAAGGACGCACCGACGCCCGCGGCTGGTGTGCACCGGGTCGCATCGCCCGTGGTGCGCCGTTCGTCGCCGTCGTCATCGCGCCTGATGGCGATGACATGTCGTTTCTCGCGCTGCGAGACTCGATGGAGGTGGATGAGACGCCGTCCGACGGAGCGCGTGCCGCTTACCTGGGGCCGGGCGAGACCGAGGCGTTCGTGTGGTCCGATCGCGGCATCTACCGTCATGGCGAGCGCATCCTCGCGCAGGCCATCGTGCGTGACGGTGCCCGCGTCGCCCCCGCGCCGATGCCGGTCACGCTCGAGCTCATCGACCCGAAGGGGAACGTCCACGCCGCCGAGACGCGGCTTACGGACGCCGAGGGCACAGTGCGACACGACGGCTTCGCCGTGCCGGCGGAGCAACCGAGCGGCATCTGGACCGTCCGGGCTCGTCTGCCCGGCAGTAAGGGCCGCACGCTCGGCGAGCGCGAGATCAAGATCGAGGAGTTCGCGCCGCCGCAGATTCGCGTCACCGTCGCGCCAGACGTGTCGGCGCACCCCTCCAACTTCGCGTTCACCGTCAGCGCCGAGCATCTTTTCGGCGGCCCTGCCCACGGGCTCGCCTGTGAGGGTGCAGTTGTCTTCGAGGATGTGCCGTTCGCGCCGCACGACTGGAAGGGCTGGCGCTTCGGCAACGAGGATCTCGGCCTGCGTCCATCCTTCCGCACGCTCGGTCGCGGCATGCTTGACCGCGAGGGCCGGCATCGCTTCGCCGCGCCGCTGTTCGCGGATTCGGGACTACCCCGCGCCGCGGTGCGCGTGACCGGCCAGGGCGTGGTGTTCGAGGACGGGGGGCGTCCCGCGACGATGCGCCAGTCGGCGGTTCTCCACTATTACCCGTTCTACATCGGCGCGACCCTGCCCGACACGGTGCGCCTTGAGAAAGGGCGCCGTCCATCCGTTGAGATCGTCTGTGTCGAGCCGAGCGGCCGTCGGCTCCCCGCCTCCCGTCGCCTGACGGCGCGCCTTGAGCGCATCGATTCCGTTTACAGCTATCGCCGTCGCGCGAACGGCTGGCACTCCTGGGACTGTGACCGAGTTCGAGCTACCGTGGCAGACGGTCTTGCCGTCGTCGTGCCGACGAACGCGTCGGCACGCCTCGAGCTGCCGATCGCCGCATCCGGCGACTATGCGCTCACGGTCACGGATCCTGAGAGCCGCGCTTCGTTCGCCCGCACATTCTACGCGAGCGACTGGGGAGACACGGCCGTGCGCGCTCCGCTCGCGAACCCGACCGCCGTGACGGCCGTGCCCGATCGTGCGCGCTACCGAGTTGGTGAGACGCCGCACCTTACCGTGAAGGCGCCGTTCGCCGGCTGGGCGCTGCTCTCGGTCATGCGTGAGCGCGAGGTCTACAGCGAGGTCCTCCTGCTCACCAACGCGACGAGCGAGATTACGCTCCGTCCCGTCACACGGGCGGATGCGCCGAACCTCGACGTCTATCTCTCGGTCATCCAGAGCGTCGAGGCGAACGCGCGCCATCTCGCCGTGCGGGCGCACGGGCAGGCGACCGTGGCCGTCCAACCGGTCGAGGAGGAGATCCCTGTCACGCTCGACGCCACCGTCGTCGACCTCAAGTCGGTCGAGGTGGCCATTGATGCGCCTGGGGCGACCGCCGCGACCGTGACCGTTGTCGACGAGGGCATCAACATCCTCACCGGCGAGCCGACGCCGGACCCCGTCTCCGCCTTCGCGCAGGTGCGCCAGGCGACGCATCCGCTCTTCGACCTCTATCATCGCATCCTGCCCGTCGTGGGCGGCGAAGGACCGCGCGTGAGCGGTGTGAAGACGGGTGGCGGCTTCGGTGCGGAGATGCTCGGTCGTGTGAGCCCCGTGCCGACGCGACGGTTCCGTCCGCTTGCGCTATGGACCGAGCGGCTTGCGCTTGACGCGGCCGGCAAGGGGCGTGCGACCGTGCGGCTGCCAGAATTCGTCGGCGAGGTGCGCGTCACCGCGGTCGTCGTCTCTCCGACGGCGGCTGGCTCGGCGTCCGTGCGACGCAAGGTGACGCCGAAGCTCGTGACGCTGCCGGACGCGCCACGCTTCGTCGCGCCAGGGGATGTCTTCGAGATCTCGCTGCCGATCCACAACCGCTGTGACGGCGAGGCGACATTCGATTGCGAGATCGCGGCGGATGACCGTACCGTGCTGCGTGCGAGCGGGGTGCGGCTCGCGAAGGACGGCTTCACCAACATCGTGACGCGACTCACGGCACCGCGCGGCGCGGGCGAGCTGGCGCTGCGCTACCATGTGACGGGCATGGGCGAGACGCATGAACAGGTCCTGCGGCTGCCGGTGCGACCCGCCGTCGCCTGGGTCGAGACGGCCGGTGTCCGCCGCCTCGCGCCGGGTGAGAAGGCGGAGCGGCAGCCGGACACGCCGACCACGCGCTATTCGCTCCGCGTGCACGACTCGCCGCTTGGCGAGCTGGCGACGGCCCTCGCCTGGCTCGCGGAGTATCCCCATGGCTGTCTCGAGCAGACCGCCTCGCGCATCTTCCCGCTCATCACGGCCGGGGGCATCCTCGCCGTGGTGCCATCCGACGTGACCTCGAACCGCGCAGAGTTCGTCACGGCGGGCGTGCGGCGCGTCGAGTCGATGGTGCGCGCGACGGACTTTGTCATGTGGCCGGATGCGACATACGCGCCGTGGGATCCTGAGGTCTCGCTCTACGCGGCGCACTTTCTCGTCGAGGCGGAGCGCGCGGGCGAGAAGCTCAATCCTGCCGCCCGCGGACGGGTGATGCGCTTCCTGAGGCGCTGGGCGATGTCCACGAACGAGACCATCTCGGCCTACGCCTGTCACACGCTGGCTCTCGCCGGCGTGCCGGAGAAGGATCGGCAGTTCCGGCTCTATGACGCGGCGGACCGCCTCTCGCTCCTCTCGCGGGCGCGGCTTGCCCGTGCGTTTGCGCTCAGTGGGGATCGCACTCGTGCGACGGCTCTCCTGAAGCGTGTCGCCGGTCCGGATTCCGTGCGCGAAGCGGCGTTCGTCGTGCTGGCCCTGCTGGAACTCAATCCGGATGACCCGCGCATCCTGTCGCTCCTCGGAGCGATCAACGCCCGCCGTCCGGCGGGGCGGCTGAGCTGGAGCACAACGACGGAGAACGCCCATGCCCTCCTCGCTTTCGGCGCGTACTGGCGGCATCGTCCGCCCCAGAAGGGCGAGCGGTACGCCGCGTGGCGTCGGCTGGCGCTGCCCGACCCGCGCGAGGTGAAGGACGAGTCGCGGGGCCTCACCGTCTCGCGGCGGCTGCTGACGCCAGAGGGCGCGCCGGCGCGCAAGGACGCCCTTCGACGCGGCGAGCTCCTCGTGACGGAGCTTTCGATCAGGGCCGATGGGGCTCGCGTCCTGAACGATCTCGTGATCGAGGACCTGTTCGCGGGGGCGTTCGAGCCGGTGCATGGCGCACCGCCGCTCGCGATTCCTGCCGCGACGAACGAGGTCGTCGCGGCGAAATGGGTGCTGCGCAGCGATGCGCGTGATGACCGGATGCTCGTCTTCTCGAGGCGGTTTTCGCTTGAGCGCGGCGAAAAGGCCGTCTTTCGCTACCCCGTGCGCGTCGTCTCCGCTGGCGAGTACACGCTGCCCGGCCCCTCGGTCGAGGCGATGTATGACCCCGAGCTAAGTGCGCATCGCGCGCCGTCCCGCATCACCGTCATCCCATGACGGCGCCATCCCCGGTTCGCCGGGAGCCTGCCTTTACAAATCCCACCGTTTTGTGCTATAATGCGAACGGTGGTTAAGGACCTTAGGCCGTGACGAAAAGCAATGGCCGTGAGGTGGTGGATAGAACTACTGGATAAAGGAGTGGACAAATGACGACAAAGTTCCGTAACGCCGTGAAGTGCGTATCCAAGGTCTCCTGCCTGGCGCTCGTGGCGTTCTGCAGTCTCTCTGCGGCAGCCGGCGAGACAATGACGGTCAGTACAACTAATGATCTCGCCTTGGCGCTCATGCACATGAACACGAACCACAGCTCGGGTGACACGATCATCCTCAAGAAGGGCTCCTACCCCGTCGACTCGCTCAACCTGCCGTACTACCACCTCACCTACAAGGTGTGGACGAATGCACCGTCCCATATCGGCATCTCCTACTTCACGCTGAGGGGCGAGACCGACAATCCGCGGGATACGGTGATCTATCTCGAGAACCCCTCCGCGAGAACCGATTTGCGGATGCTGTACAGCTATTGCGGGGCGGTGCGGAATCTCACGATCTCCAACTGCACATACAACGGGAACGGCGTGCTCAGTAGCGTCAACTCGAGTTCTTTGTTCTCCAACATCGTCGTGACCTGTTGCCAGGCGACAAGGGGCGGTGCCGGGTACGCAGGTAGTTGGTACGACTGCCACTTGGTGTCGAACCGGGCAACCGAGATAGGAGGTGCTTTCTACGGCTCGAACACGCGAGTCTACGGGTGCCTCATCGAGAGCAACGAGGCGGCGGAATACGGGGGCGGTGTCTACGGAACTCCGCTCTCGAACTGCGTGGTTCGAGCCAACCGCGCCGGTACGCACGGCGGCGGTGCGGACACCAGCGGGATCATCGACTGCGTCGTCATCTCCAACAGCGCAACGACCGAAGGCGGCGGCACGTATGCCTGCCACGCCACGAACAGCCTTATCGCGTGCAACACCGCGCAGACCTTCGGCGGCGGCATGCGTAATGGGACGGCGGTGGATTGCGTGGTCAGCAACAACGTGGCCGGCCAGTCCGGCGGCGGAACCTACTCGACGGACGCGGAACGTTCGCGCATCTGCATGAACCTGCTCGACTGGAAC
>CACYCW010000091.1 GCA_902773015.1 uncultured bacterium | reverse complement strand
GAACCTCATCCTGAAGCCCATGGCCGAGACGGGACGCGAACCCGTCGGCGCGATGGGCAACGACGCGGCGCTCGCGTGCCTCTCGAAAAGGCCGCGGCTGCTCTTCGACTACTTCCATCAACTCTTCGCACAGGTGACGAATCCGCCGATCGACCCAATCCGTGAGGAGCTGGTCATGTCCCTCATGACCTACATCGGCAACGTCGGCAACATTCTGGGCGAAGGTCCTGACTATGCACATCTCATCAAGCTGCGCCGTCCCGTCCTCACGGATGACGAGCTCGTGCGTCTCTCCAAGGTCGCCGACAGCGGCTACCCCGCCGTCACCCTGCCGATGTTCTTCTCCAGCGGTGATGGCGCGGCCCTGAAGCAAACGCTAGACGCACTCGCCGACACCGCACTCGCCGCCGTCAAGAACGGCGCCAAGATCATCGTACTGTCGGATAAGACGACGAAAGACATGAGACAAGAGACGAGAGACGAGGGACCGAGTCTCGCGTCTCACGTCTCACGCCACCCGACACCCATCCCGTCGCTTCTCGCCGTCACCGCGGTGAACAACCGGCTCGTCAAGGCCGGCGTGAGACCGTCGATCGGGCTCATCGTCCAGTCGGGCGAGGTTCGCGAAGTGATGCACATCGCGCTTCTCCTCGGCTTTGGCGCCACCGCCGTCAACCCCTACCTCGCCCTGGAGACGGTCTCGGCGCTCTACCCCGACGACACGGTGAAGGCGGCGTCGAACTACGTGAACGCCCTCGACCTCGGTCTCAAGAAGATCATGTCCAAGATGGGCATCGCGACGCTGAGATCCTACCGCTCCGCCCGCATCTTCGAGGCGGTCGGCCTCGACCGCGAGCTCGTCGACGACTACTTTACCGGCGTCGCGTCACCCGTCGGCGGCATCGGGCTCAACGACATTGCCGCCCAGGCGTGTTCTCTAAACGCAAAGTTCGTCAAGGGGCTCAGCGACTCTGTGTTAAATACCGGTGGCGAGTACCGCTACCGAAAGGACGGCAACGCCCACCTCTGGACACCTCAGCGCCTTGCCGACTTCCGCAATGCCGTGCGGCAGGACGACTACACGCTCTTCAGGCGCTACACCAATTCGATTGACCAGGCAGAAGATTCGCCGATTACCCTCCGCTCGCACTTCTCGTTCAAGAGCGTGACGCCCATTCCGCTCGACGAGGTGGAACCGATCGAGTCAATCGTGAAGCACTTTGTCGGCGGAGCGATGTCACTTGGCTCCATCTCACCCGAGGCCCACGAGACAATCGCGCTCGCGCTGAACGGACTCGGCACGATGTCTAACTGCGGCGAAGGAGGCGAGAATCCCGAACGCTTCGGCACGGACAGGAACTGCGGCATCAAGCAGGTCGCCTCCGGCCGCTTCGGCGTGACGATCGGGTATCTGCGCGCGGCGAAGGACCTGCAGATCAAGCTCGCCCAGGGAGCGAAGCCAGGCGAAGGCGGCCAGCTCCCCGCGCACAAGGTGAACGAATTCGTCGCCAGGCTACGCCACGCGAAACCAGGCACGACCCTCATCTCCCCGCCACCGCACCACGACATCTATTCAATTGAGGACCTCGCCCAGCTCATCTTCGACCTGAAGTGCTCGAACCCGAAGGCACGCATCTCGGTGAAACTCGTCTCCGAGGCGGGCGTCGGCACCATCGCGGCCGGCGTCGCCAAGGCGCACGCTGATATCATCCTGGTCTCCGGGTTTGACGGCGGAACAGGCGCGGCGCCGCTTTCGTCGATCAAGCACGCCGGGCTGCCCTGGGAGCTCGGTCTCTCCGAAGCCCAGCAGACGCTCGTGAAGAACGGCCTTCGCGGGCGCGTCAAGCTGCAGGTCGACGGACAGCTCCGGACCGGATGCGACATCGTGATCGGCGCGCTCCTCGGCGCCGAGGAGTTCGGGTTCGGCACCAGCATGCTCGTCGCGCTAGGCTGCGTCCAGTGCCGTAACTGCAACCTCAACTCCTGCCCCGTCGGCATCGCCACCCAGGAACCCGGACTGAGAAAACGCTTCGCCGGCAAGTACGAGCACCTGCAGCGCTTCTTCCGCTTCCTCGCCGAAGAGGTCCGCGAACAGCTCGCCGCGCTCGGCCTTCGCTCGTTGGACGAGGCCGTGGGACGAAGCGACCTTCTGCAAGGCAAGGCCAATTTTGACTTTGAACCGTTGTTTCATAGGGAACAAGGCGAACAGCGGTTCAACGTCCGCGCGGCGAAAGAGCCGCTCGAGAACTACGATCGCAGCAATCTTCTGCCAGCAATCATGCCGGTCCTGAACCAACAGTCCGCAGCGTCCACACATGCGACCATCTCCCTCACCTGCCGCAACACTGACCGTACCGTCGGCACCGAGCTCTCGGGCGAAGTGGCAACGCGCTGCCCGAATCTCCCGGACGATACAATTACCGTCAATTTCTCGGGCGTCGGAGGACAGTCCTTCGCAGCATTCCTGGCCAAGGGCATCACCTTCAACCTGCGCGGCGAGGCGAACGACTACCTCGGCAAGGGGCTCTCGGGCGGCATCGTCACCATCGCGCCGCCTGTGGACTTCACCGGCGAGCCGGAGGCGAACGTCATCACCGGCAATGTCATCGCCTACGGCGCGACATCCGGGCGCATCTTCATCAACGGATGCGCGGGCGAGCGTTTCGCCGTGCGCAATTCGGGCGCAACGCTCGTCGTCGAGGGTCTCGGCGACCATGGTTGCGAATACATGACAGGCGGCACCGTCGTCGTCCTCGGACCCGTCGGCGTCAATTTCGCCGCCGGCATGACGGGCGGCGTCGCCTATGTCCTCGATACTGACGGCGCACTCGACCTGCGCTGTAACCTCGCCTCGGTCGATCTGGCGCCGATCTGCGCCGGTTCACCAGAGGAGAAGGACCTTCTCGCGCTCCTCGACGAACACATCCGCCGCACGAGCTCGCCGCTCGCACAACGCCTCGTCGCCACCTGGGACGAAACCCGTCCGAGGTTTCTCGTCATCAGACGGGGCCGCGCCTGAACAATCGAAGGCAAGTTAGAGCCTTCCTCCGCTTCACTCCCACTCGATGGTGGCGGGTGGCTTGGAGGAGATGTCGTAGACCACGCGGTTGATGCCGCGCACTTCGTTGATGATGCGGCTGGAAATCGCCGCCAACGTCTCGTGCGGGAGACGCGTCCAGTCGGCCGTCATCGCGTCGACGGAATCGACGGAACGGATGACGCACGTGTACTCGTAGGTGCGCTGGTCGCCCATCACGCCGACGGACCTCACCGGCAGTAGCACCGCGAATGTCTGCCAGATGCGTCCGTACCACGGCAGCTTGCGCACCTCCTCCTGCACGCGCCAGTCGGCCTCGCGCAGGATATCGGCCTTCTCCTCCGTCACCTCGCCGAGAATGCGCACGCCGAGACCTGGGCCGGGGAACGGCTGACGGTCGATGAACGCGTCGGGAATGCCGAGAACGCGACCGACCGCACGCACCTCGTCCTTGAAGAGCTCCCTCAGCGGCTCGACGAGTTCGAACTTGAGGTCCGGCGGCAGCCCGCCGACGTTGTGATGGGATTTGATCGTGTGGGACGGTCCCTTGAGCGGACTCGACGACTCGATGACATCCGGGTAGATGGTGCCCTGAGCCAGGAATCGGCAGGGCCCGATCCGCCGCGCCTCCTCGGCGAACACGGCGATGAACTCGCGACCGATGATCTTGCGCTTCGTCTCCGGGTCGCTCACGCCCTTGAGCGCGGCATAGAACCGCGGCGCGGCGTGCGCGACGCGCAGATCCAGTGAGAAGCGCGCACGAAAGGCGTCCTCGACGGCCGTCGCCTCGCCGGCACGCAGAAGCCCATTGTCAACGAAGATGCAGTGAAGACGCGGGCCGATCGCCCGACTCAACAGCACCGCGGCGACAGATGAGTCGACGCCGCCGGAGAGGCCGAGAACGACTTCCTCGTTCCCGATCTCACGTCTGAGACGCGCAATCGTGTCCTCGGCCCACGAGGCGAGCTGCCAGTCGCCGCGGCAGCCGCAGATGTGAAAGACGAAGTTCGCGAGCATCTCCATGCCGTGCTCGGTGTGAACGACCTCGGGATGGAACTGGATGCCGTAGAGTCGACGAGAGACGTCCGCCATCGCCGCGAACGGACAGTTCGCAGAGACGGCGGTCGGCGCGAACCCTTCGGGAATCGCGGTCACACGATCGCCGTGGCTCATCCACACGTCGAGCTCATCGGCGAGTCCCTCGAAGAGCGCGCACGGCGCCTTGACGCGAAGGCGCGTCTTGCCGTACTCGCGCCGCGTGCCGGGCTCGACCGCGCCACCTAGCGTCTGGCTCATGAGCTGCATGCCGTAGCAGATACCGAGGACGGGAAGCCCGAGCCCGAGAATGCCGGGATCGATGCCGGGCGCCCCTTCCGCGAAGACGCTGTTCGGTCCGCCAGAGAGGATGATGCCGGCGGGGGCGCGCGCCTTCAGCTCCGCGACGGAAATGCCGCAGGGTACGATCTCGGAGTAGACGTGACGCTCGCGAATCCGCCGCGCGATGAGCTGCGTGTACTGCGAGCCGTAGTCGAGTATGGCGATCCACTCCCTCATTTGCCGCGTCCTTTGATGCCCAGCAGGCCGAGCTTGCCGAGCTTGTAGTTCATCATGCGCGAACTGACGCCGAGCTCGCGCCCGGCGGCGGCGCGATTGCCGTTGTGCCGGTGTATCGCGCACTCGAGGATGCGTCGCTCGGTCGCCGCCAGCTGCTCCTCAAGGGTGAGCGTCTGGTCGGGGCGGAACGGATCCTCCGCAATCGCCGCGTCCTGCATCGCCTCGGGCAGGTTGTAGCTGTGAATCGTGTCATCGCGGGCCGTCAGCACGGCGCGCTCGATGCAGTTCTCGAGCTCGCGCACGTTGCCCGGCCACGCATAGCTCTGCAGCATGCTCAGCGCAGGCGGCGAGATGCGCGTGATGCGCTTGCCGTGACGCAGGTTCATCTTCGAGAGGAAATGGTTCGCCAGCAGGATGATGTCGCCGCCGCGGTCGGCGAGGCGCGGCATCGAGATGGGGAAGACCGAAAGACGGTAGTAGAGGTCCTCGCGAAAGAGCTTGCGCGCCATCAGGTCCTCGAGGTCGCGGCTGGTCGCGGCGAGGAACCTGACGTCGCTTCTCAGCACCTCGTTGGACCCGACGCGCGAGAACGTGCGTTCCTGGAGGAAACGGAGAAGCTTCACCTGGACGGCGATCGAGAGGTCGCCGATCTCGTCCAGGAAGAGCGTGCCGCCGTCCGCCGCCTCGGCGCGCCCGATGCGCCGCTCCCGCGCATCGGTGAACGCCCCCTTCTCGTGGCCGAAGAGCTCCGACTCGACGAGCGCCTCGGGCATCGCCGCGCAGTTGAGCACCACGAACGGCCTGTCCTTGCGAGCAGAGAGGGCCTGAATCGCCTGGGCGACGAGCTCCTTGCCGGTGCCGCTCGCGCCGCGGATGAGCACCGTCGCCTCGCTCGATGCGACCTGGCGGATCTGCTCGTATACCGCGCGCATCTCGGGGCAGTCGCCTATAAGCCCCCTCGGGCGCTCCTCGCGGATCATGCCCTTGAGCTTGGTGTTCTCCTCGATCAGCTCGTCGCGCTCCTTGCATTCATCACGGAAGACCGCCGCCGCCTCGGCCGTCAGGTTGGCGATGATCTCGAGAAGCGCTACGTCCTTCGCGAGCGACGTCATGTTGCCCCGCATCTCGCGATCCACCGAAAGCGTGCCGATCACCTCGCCCTTGCGGATGAGCGGCACGCAGATGAACGAGAGCGGCTCAGTCACCTTGCGTGAGCGCGTGCGGTTGAGAAAGCGACGGTCCTTGCGCACATCAAGCACAATCTCGGCCTTGCCGGTCTTCGCCACGAGGCCGGTCACGCCCTCGCCGATATGATACCTACCGAGAGCGCGCTCCTCGGCGTTGAGTCGGTGCGCCGACGCCTCGATACGCAACTCATCGCCCTCGAGGAGGGCGAACGTGCCCCGCAGCATGCCCATGCTGCGGTGGAGGATCTCGATCACGCTCTCGAGGAGTCGCCGGACGTTCCGCTCGCGCACGACCGCCGTCGAGATCTCCTGGATGACCTCGATCTCAGATGCCATTCTCACCCTCATGTTGCGATATCATAACAAAACCCCCTTCCCAATGCAATCCGTTCGAGCGGCCAGATACCGGCAGATGCCGTCCGCCGCCTTGCGCCCGTCACCCATGGCCAGGATGACCGTTGCCGCTCCCGACTCGATGTCCCCGCCGGCGAACACGCCGGAGAGCGACGTCATCATCGTCTCCGGGTCGACAATGACATGTCCCTTCGCGTCCAACCGCAGTCCAGGCTCGGTCGCTGGAAGAAGCGGACTCGTGCCGCTCCCGACCGCCACGATGACAGTATCGGCCGGAACGGTGAACGCGCTCCCCGGAATCGCGACCGGGCGCCGACGTCCCGATGCGTCCGGCTCGCCGAGCTCATAGCGCAGGCACTCCAGCGCGGTGACGCACCCCTCGTCATCGCCGAGGATGCGCGTCGCATTCGCAAGCGTGAGGAAGGTGACGCCCTCCTCGCGGGCGTGCCGAACCTCCTCATCGCGTGCCGGCATCTCCTGCTCGCTGCGCCGGTAGATGACCTGCACCGACTCCGCGCCGAGCCGAAGCGCCATGCGCGCGGCGTCCATTGCCACGTTGCCACCGCCCAGCACGGCGACCTGCCGCCCGTGCCAGAACGGTGTCACCGCCTCCTCCTCCCGGTAGGCCTTCATGAGGTTCGCGCGCGTCAGATACTCGTTCGCGCTGAAGACGCCGATGAGATCCTCGCCCGGAATGTCCATGAAGCGCGGCAACCCCGCGCCGACACCGAGGAAGACCGCATCGAAGCGCCGTCGCAGCTCGGAAAGCGGCAGCGTGCGGCCGACGACGAAATCTGAGACGGTCTTCACCCCCATCGCCCGCAGGTTGCGAATCTCGCGCTCGACGATCCGCTTCGGCAGACGGAACTCGGGAATGCCGTAGACAAGTACCCCGCCTTCGCGGTGAAACGCCTCGAAAACAACGACCGCATGCCCCGCCCGCGCACAGTCCGCCGCGCAGGTGATCGACGCCGGACCCGAGCCGACGACCGCGATGCGCCGCCGACCGACCCTCGGCGCAGGCGCGACCGCGACCCCGCTCGCATGGTCGGCGACGAAGCGCTCCACGCGCCCGATCGCCACGGCCTTGCCGATGTCACCCAGCATTCGACCGACCGTGCAGTTACGCTGGCACTGCTTCTCCTGGGGACAGACCCTGCCGCAGACCGCCGGCAGGAGCGAATTCTCGCGGATGATCTCAAGCGCCCGATCGATCTCCCCGGCCGCGACCGCGGCGAGGAACTCGGGTATGCGCACGCGCACCGGGCAGCCCGCGACACAGGGACGGTTCGGGCAGTTGAGGCAGCGCGACGCTTCGCGACGCGCCGTTTCTAGCGTGTAGCCGAGCGCGACCTCGTCCATGTTGTGCACCCGCTCGGCAGGCGGATGCTCCGGCATCGGCTGAGGCGGGATGGCCAGTCGTTCCTTGGCAGTCATGACGCACCTCCCGCGCTCCCGAAGAGCCCCGATCTGCAGCGATGGGCCTTCTCCTCGCGACGAAAAGCCCCGCTGCGACGGATGAAGCTGTCGAAGTCGACCTGATGGGCGTCGAACTCGGGCCCGTCCACGCAGACGAAACGCGTGCGCCCGCCGACGGTGACGCGGCAACCGCCGCACATTCCCGTACCGTCAATCATGATCGCATTGAGGGAGGCGGTCGTCTTCACACCGAAGGGACGCGTCGTCTCGGCGGCGAACTTCATCATCATCGGCGGACCGACGATGACGACCTCGTCCGGACGCTCCGGTCCCGCGCAACACTCGGCGAGCGGAGCCGTGACGAGCCCCTGCCGTCCGGCGCTTCCGTCGTCCGTCACGACGATGAGCTCGTCCGACGCGCGACGCATCTCCTCCTCCATGATGACGAGCTCGCGCGTGCGAGCACCGATGATCGCGGTCACGCGATTGCCGGCGGCGTGAAAGGCCTGGGCGATCGGGTGCGCAGGCGCGACGCCGACGCCACCGCCCACCACCACCACCCAGCCGCGCCGATCGGCCGCGCCATAATCACGAATCTCCGTCGGACGCCCAAGGGGGCCCGTGATGTCCGCAAGCCGGTCGCCCGGCTCTAAGAGGGAGAGTCGCTTCGTCGTCACGCCGACCGTCTGGAAGACGATGTCAATCGATCCCCGTGCGGCATCCGCGTCGGCGATCGTCAGGGGAATGCGCTCGCCCCACTCGGAATCGGTGCGCAGGATCACGAACTGACCTGCGCGACGTCCGCGCGCGATGAGCGGCGCCTCGATGCCCATCCTGTAGACGGCATCGGAAAGCCGGGATTTGCTGAGAATCCTCGCCATGGCCTCGAAGAGGAAAATGGCGGGCGCCAGGGCTCAACAAGTACGAAAAAGTACCTGACGCCCGCCGTGATTGGCTTCCGCCTAAACGATACCCTGGTCGACCATCGCGTCCGCCACTTTCGTGAAGCCCGCGATGTTCGCGCCCATGACATAGTTACCCTTGTGACCATAGCGCGCCGCAGCCGCGTAGGCGTTGTCGTGGATGGCCGCCATGATCTCGCGCAGCTTCTCGTCGACGATCTTCGCCGTCCAGGAGAGCCGCTCGGAGTTCTGGGACATCTCCAAACCCGACGTCGCCACGCCGCCCGCGTTCGAGGCCTTGCCGGGCGCGTAAAGAATCTTGGCCTTGAGGAAGGCCGCGACGGCCTTCGGGGTGGACGGCATGTTCGCGCCCTCCGCCACGAGCCGACAGCCGTGCTTCAGCAGGTAGGCCGCGTCCTTGTCATCAAGCTCGTTCTGCCGCGAGCACGGGAAGGCGCAGTCGATCGTGTCGGAGATCTGCCACGGATTCGCGTTCTTGAAGAACTTCGCGCCCTTCACCCTGCGCGCGAACTCGTTCAGCTCGCCGCGCCGCACGGTCTTCAGGTCGATCACGGCCTTGACATCATCAATCGTGAACCCGTTCTTCACGTAGAGCGTGCCCGAACGATCCGAGAACGTGACCACCTTCGCGCCGAGCCGGATTAGCTTCTCGGTCGCATAGGTCGCGACATTGCCCGAACCCGACACGACGCACGTCTTGCCCTTGAAGTCCTGGTGCTGCGTCGCGAGCATGTTCTCCGCGAAGTAGACAGCCCCGTAACCGGTCGCCTCGGGGCGAATCAGCGAGCCGCCGAAGGAGACGGCCTTGCCGGTCAGCACGCCGCTCCACTCATTGGTCATCTTACGATACTGGCCGAAGAGGTAGCCGATCTCGCGGCCACCGACATTCATGTCGCCCGCCGGAACGTCCGTGTTCGGGCCGATGTGGTGGCAAAGCTCGCTCATGAAGGCTTGGCAGAAGCGCATGACCTCGCGGTCGCTACAACGCTTGCCCGGCGTGTGGGGGCTCACCTTCGGGTTAAAGTCGCTACCGCCCTTGCCGCCACCCATCGGCAACGTAGTAAGCGAATTCTTGAAAATCTGCTCGAAGCCCAGGAACTTGAGAACCGAGAGGTTCACCGAGGAATCGAACCTGAGCCCCCCCTTGTACGGACCGATCGCCGAATTGAACTGCACCCGATAGCCGCGGTTCACCCGGACGATTCCCTTGTCGTCGATCCACGGCACCCGGAAGATGATCGTCCTCTCCGGCTGCACGAGCCGCTCGAGAATCGCGTTCTCCTCGTACTGCGGATTGGCGTCCAGCACTGGACCGAGCGTGGAGAGAACCTCTTCCACGGCCTGGAGAAACTCGGCCTGGTCACGGTTCTTCGCCCGGACGTCTTCCATCACTCTCTTTGCGTACTTGTTGTTCATCTTCTCTGCCTCTTGCTTTCCTTATTGTCTTTCTTGATGTTGTTGTCTGTGTGTTGAAAATCACTTCGTGCCGACCTTCGGACCAACATCGAACCAGTCCTTCGTTCCACGCCCGACGTCCTTCAGTGAAGGCGTCTCCTTATGACTTGTCTCTTCTTTGCTCATCATTCTGTCGCTCCGTTCCGTTAGCCGTCGTCCACCATCGGACGACCGCACGAGAAGCAATTAGCAAAGCCCGTGCCAACACGAGAAAAGCCGTAAAATCCGCGCCACAGCCTTCAAGTTGTTACACTCACTGTAACATCTGGAAAAAGCGCATTACATACAATGAACGAACAACCAATCAACGTGTGATGGGGTTGATGTCATAGCGCAGAGCGTCCTTTCTTTGTAAGCCCATAGCGCTTGAACGGCGGAGGGCCCCACCGCCTGCATTTTTACAATTCTACTCGAATGACAGCGCATTCGTTTGCCAATTCATCCGCAGGTATTCCCTGAAGATGAAGCGACGCGCCGCCCTTGTCCCAGTTCCTGGGCAATACATCAACAGCGGCCGTCAAAGGCGTCCCTGTGTTGAGCAGGGTTACGGACTTCGGATGCTCGCGCATCGGCTTCAGGTCAACCCCCGTCGCCGTCAATCCAGCCGGATAATGCAAATACAGTTCATTGCCTTTGCGCGTAACAATGCAGTCCGCGTCCGCAACAAGATTGGTCTCGACCGAAACTCCTTTATAGGATTCCCCGACCCTGCGAAACCAGTCACCCACACCAGCCATCAGCGCGGCGCTTTCCGGAGGAATGGTCCCCTCGGCCTTCGGCCCCACGTTCAGGAGAAAGTTTCCACCCCTCGCCAGCGTCTTGTCGATGGCTCTCGTCAGGTAGCCGAGCGTATGATAGTCCTCCGTCGCACGATACCCCCAACTCTGCACTCCGACCGAGTCGCATGCCTCCGTCAGCCGCGTAAAAGCCGCTCCTTCCGGGAGTCCCCGCTCGGGTGTCGAATAATCGCCGACATTGCCCCAGCCACGGTCGTTGATCTTGATTCCTGGCTGCAACTTCCTGACCAGTTCGTCCATCTCCGGCGCAGACACCTTCGTCGGAATATCCCAAAACAGGCAGACGACCTCACCGTATCCCGTCAGAAGTTCCGTGATTTGCGCCTTGACGTATTCCCTGTACCTCGCCAAATCCGGCACATCACCCGCCTCGGGCGGAATCTGATGCGAACTCTTCGGATTATAGGCGTTCGGATGGTTCCAGTCCGGGTTGGAATAGTATAGCCCGAGCTTCATCCCGCGGCGCTTGCAGGCCACCGACAGTTCGCGCAGGACATCGCGCTTCGCGGGCGTGTTCGTGACCTTGAAGTCCGTCGTCGCGGTGTCCCACATGCAAAATCCGTCATGGTGCTTTGCGGTTATCACTATGTATTCCGCGCCGGCCGATTCCGCAACATCTATCCACTGATTCGGGTCGAATTTATCCGCCGTAAACGCTTCCATACGTTTGGCGTATTCCTTCCTTCCAATCCTCTGCCGCATCCGTTGCTGTTCGTGATAGCCATCTACGGAATAGATGCCCCAGTGGACGAACATGCCGATGCGACGGTCGAACATTTCCCATCCCTGTCCTCGGCAAAAGCAACAGAGCGAAACAAAATTTGCCAACAATGCCCACTTCATGGCTGACCCCCGCCGCCCTTATGGCCGCGCCGCGGGCGCGGCGTCCGGCAACTTCGCCTGCGGCGACACGCCCTGGAGCACGTCGCAGATCTCGGGCAGCACCACGAGGTCCGGCTTGTTGCCGATCTCCTCGTCCATGGCCG
>CACYCW010000090.1 GCA_902773015.1 uncultured bacterium | reverse complement strand
GCGTGTCGGGCACGTCTGGGACGACATGTATGTCAACTACGCGCCGAAGTGGCGGCACGCCGGTCTGCAGCTCATCCTTCAGCATCGTGGAGACAAGTGGCAACCGATCGCGTACTTCGGCCGCGGCGACATGACGGAAGTCGTCAGCGGCCCGGCGGTTGCACTCCAGCCGGGGCGGTCGACGAAGCTCGTGCTGCTCTATGACGCCAACCGCCGCGTCAGGTTGGAGCTGGCGGGAGTCTCTTTGGAAGGCGCGCTGACGCGCGCAGGGGCGATCACCTGCGGTTTCTACGGCACGACGTTCGGCGACCGGTTCGGCAGCAGTTACCATCCGCTCGATGTGACGCTCTCTCGCGTGTCGGTGAAGGCCCTGCCGCGCGAGTCGTTCACCATCCTGCCCGTCTCGACCCGTCTCGCCTTCGTGCGCGGAGAGGCGAACGCCAGGATCCGGCTGACGGCCGAGAATTTCTCCGACGGGACGCTCTCGCAGGTCCGCGGCGAGATGCGGGAACTTACCGCCGCCGGCGTGTGCGTCAAGACCGCGTCCGAATCGCTCGCCGACCTCGCGGCTGGTGCCGTGTGCGAGTTCACGTTTCCGGTCGAGACGCGCGTCCGCCCGGGAGCCCTGCAATTCGAGATCACGCTGTCGGCGGTATCGGCCGATGGCCCGCTGAAAGTGCGCCGCAGTCTAGCCGGGGCCATTGGCCCCGCGTTCCTCGCCGACCGCATGCCCGTGCTGATGTGGGGCTTTGCCGCGCCGACGTCGGTTCTCGCCGACCTGGGCTTTACGCACGGCCTCCTCTACGGGCTCGGCTTCACCGCGCCGCCCAGGCCGGGAGCCGATCTCGGCGTGCCGATCCGCACACTTGACGATGCGCTCGCGAACGGCATCCGTCTGGCGAAGAGCATCGGCGTCGAGTTCCCGACGAACAGGCCCGAGTCGGCCTATTACGTTCTGGCCCGCGACGGGACACCCCGGATGTCGTCCTCGATCCGCAACCAAAACGTTCCCGAGGTGGCGAATCCTGATTTTGCCGCGACCGCCGCGAAGACGGCGCGTGCGAACTGCGAGGTCTTCGGGGATCATCCGGCCTTCTGCGGCGTGCTGCCGTGCTCGGAACGGCGTGACCATTCCTACCCCTCGTTCAACATGCAGGACGAGCTCTACCGGCGCGCGACGGGACGTGAGACGCCGCCGGAGGTCGACCGCCGTCGCGTTGCGAACAAGAAGGATACGCTCAAGCGCTTCCCCGACGGCGTCATCGACGAGAAGGACCCCGTCTACCAGTACTACCGCTGGTTCTGGAAGGGCGGCGACGGATGGCCCGGCTACGTCTCGGCGATCGCGGACGCCTATCGTGCCGGCGTAGGCGACCGCAAGGACTTCTTCAGCTTCTGGGATCCGGCGGTGCGCTGTCCTCCGCTCTGGGGGTCGGGCGGCAGCGTCGACATCATCAACCAGTGGATCTACGCCGTTCCCGAGCCGATGAACGTTGCGGCGGCGGCCGAGGAGATGTTCGCGATGAACGCCGGAGCGCGTCCCGGGCAGGATGTCATGATCATGACGCAGCTTATCTGCTATCGTTCGCAGATCGCTCCGTCCAACACGGTCGTCAACCCCGCTCCGGCCTGGCTGGCGAAGCGTCCGCTGGCGGGCTTTCCGAGCATTCCGCCGGACAGTCTCACGGAGGCGGTCTGGTCGATGATCTCGAAGCCAGTCAAGGGCATCATGTTCCACGGCTGGGGTACGATCTACGAGACCGGCTCGGAGACGGGGTACTGCTTCACCAACCCCGAGACGACGAAGCGTCTCAGGCATCTGCTCCGCGATGTCGTCGCCCCGCTCGGTCCGACGCTGCGTCGGCTCGGGCGCGCCGATTCCCAGTTCGCCGTCTTCGAGAGCGCCACGACCTGCCTGATGGGTGGACCCGCGACGTGGGGCTGGTCCTCGCCATCCATCACATTCTGCCAGCGTGCGCGGCTTGATCCGCGCGTCGTCTACGAGGAGACGATCGAGCGCGACGGCTTCGGAGGCGCCAAGGTGCTCTACGCCCCGCAGTGCATGTTCCTGACCCAGCCGATGATAGAGCGGATCCGCGCCTTCCAGGCGGCCGGCGGCATCCTGGTCGGAGACGACGAGATGCTCTCCGCGCTCAAGCCCGACCTGAAGGTCCCGGTCATAAGTTTCCGTCCGCCGGACGAGGACGGCTCCGCCGCGGTCGACGAGCTTGAGGCGCGGAAGACCGGTGACGTGAAGACGCGCGAGGGCACGATGCGCATGAAGGCGAACATGCAGCGGGACGGCGAGGCGCTGAGGAAGGCGCTTGCCGCGCGCGGGTTCCTCCCGACGGTCGATTCGTCGACGCCCGAGATCATTACCTATTCGCGGCGCTTCGGCGCGACGCCCTACGTGTTCGCGGTCAACGACCACCGGACGTTCGGCGACTACGTCGGCCAGTGGGGCAAGACGATGGAGAAGGGTCTGCCGCAGCGCGGCGAGGTCACGCTGGCCGGCGCCGGAAGCACGGTCGCGGTCTACGAGCTGTCCCGCGGCGGGAAGGTGACGTTCCGCCGGGATGCCGAGGGGCGCGTGTCCGTGCCGCTGGAGTTTGCCACCAATGACGGACGCATCCTCATGTTCCTGACGGAGCCGATCGCCAGGCTCGATCTCTCCGTCTCGAAGGGCGTCGAGCGCGGCGGACGGATCCGCCTGCGGCTTTCGGTGCTCGGCGCGTCCGGCAGGCCGGTTCCGGCGGTGCTGCCGGTTGACGTGCGCGTG
>CACYCW010000089.1 GCA_902773015.1 uncultured bacterium | reverse complement strand
CTTCCCAAGGACATCATCTTCAAGGGGCTCGTCGAGCCTGTCAAGTACCTCTACAAGGACGAGGTGCGCAAGGTGGGCAAGCTTCTCGGCATCCCCGAGGAGATGGTGATGCGCCAGCCGTTCCCGGGCCCTGGCCTCGCAGTCCGCTGCATCGGCGAGCTCACCAAGGAGAAGCTCGACATCCTGCGCCAGGCGGACTTCATCTTCCGCGACGAGATGAAGAAGGCGAAGCTCGACAAGAAGGCCCAGCAGTTCTTCGCGATCATGACGAACGTGAAGTCCGTCGGCGTGAAGAACGGCGCGCGCACCTTCGGCTATGTGATCGCCATCCGCGCCATCTCGACGCAACAGTTCGTGAAGGCCGGCGTCGTGGAGCTGCCGTTCAAGTTCGTGACGATGGTCGCCGAGAAGATCGCCACGAAGGTGAATGGCGCCAACCGTGTGGTCTGGGACATAACCCCGAAGCCACCGGCTACGATCGAGTGGGAGTGAAGTTGGTGAAGGGCATCGAGGGGGATCATCATGAAGACCGTGACAAGAAAGCACAGCAGCCGTATCTTACAGCCGTAGCCGTGGGTTTGCACGAGCAAGACGAGCGCCCTTGGGGAGCGAGCAACTGCCAGCTCTAGGATGTGAAGCTGCGGATGAGACCGGCTACGAAGACCGCGAGAATGAGCAGCGGGACGACGATCGCAAGATGATAGCGCATCGCATCCGGGAGCTTCCAGCCGACGCCGGTCGAGACGGAGCGCCGAAAGGCCTTCCACCCCCAGCCATAGGTCGAGTTGACCGCGAAGAAACCCTGCGCGAGTGCGCCGAGCGGCAGCCAGACCTGGCTCACGGCGAAGTCCTCCCAGCCAAGAACTCCCTCCCAGAGAACGCACGGCAACGAGAGAACCGCGACACCAAGCCCAACGAGAAAAGACGCGCGCACACGGTTCATTCCAAGTGAGTCCATGAGCCCGGCGATGAGGCACTCGAAAACGGCGATCACCGTCGTGAGCGCTGCAAAGGAGAGGAAGAGGAAGAAGAGGAAGCCCCAGAAGCAGCCGCCCGGCATCTGAGCAAAGACCTTCGGAAGCGCGACGAAGATGAGCCCGGGGCCCTCGGCGTATGGCACCGAATACGTCGCGCACGTCGGGAAGATGACGAGTCCGGAGAGGAGCGCGACAATCGTGTCGATGACGATGATCCAGGCCGTCTCGGAGACGAGCGAACGCTCATCGCCGACGTAGCTGCCGCAGATGGTCATCGAGCCGATGCCGAGCGAGAGCGTGAAGAAGGCCTGGCCCATCGCGTCCGCGATCGCGGATTCCGGATGCGCCAGGAACGCGCCCCAGTCTGGCTTCAGGTAAAAGGCGAGCCCTTCCGCAGCTCCCGGCAGGGTGAGCGCGCGCGCGGCAAGGATTGCGAGGATGACGAGAAGCGAGAGCATGAGCGCCTTGGTGACGCGCTCGATGCCCTTCACGACCCCGGCGAGACAGACCGCGGTCGCAAGGACGACGACAACGGCAAGCGCCGCAGCACAAGTCGGACGATCCGCGAGAAGCGCGGCAAAAGCCGATTCCGGGTTGGCCGCAAGGTGTCCACGCGCAAAATCGCCGGTGTACTTGAGAAGCCAGCCGGCGACATCCGTGTAGTAGATCATGAGCACGAAGCACCCGCTCGAGAGCAGCGTGCCGAGGCGGCGCCAGAACGCGGCGGTGCGCGGTGGAGCGAGCGCGGGAAGCGCGGCTGCGAGCGAACGTTGCGCACCGCGTCCGATGCCGAGTTCCACGACGAGCAGCGGGAACCCGATGAGCACGAGGAATGCAAGGTAGACGAGGACGAAGGCCGCGCCGCCGTTCCGACCGACGATGTAGGGGAACCGCCAGACGTTGCCGAGGCCAACGGCACTGCTCGCCGCGAGCATCAAGAAGCCCAATCGGCTCCTGAGTCGCTCTCGGGCGGCGTTCACGCGCGAGCGGCCAGCTCGAGGATGCGCGTAACATCCATCTCGTCGAGTGGACGGAACGCGCCGAGCGTGTTGCCTTTGAGACCCAGCTTCGCGACGAGCGCGGGAATGTCCTCGACACGGGCGCCAAGCTCGGAGAGGGAAAGCGGCATGCCGATCGAGCGGAGCCACGCGCGATAGCGGGAGAGTCCATCGCGCGAGGCGACGACGGGATCCGTCGCGGCGACGTCGAAGACACGCGCGGCGAAGCGGGCGAAGCGCGCGACATCCGTGTCCATCACGTATTCCATCCAGGCCGGCATGACGACGGCGAGCCCGGCGCCATGGGCGCAGTCGTAGAAAGCCGAGAGCTCGTGCTCGATGCCGTGGCTGGACCAGTCCTGCGCACGACCGACGCCGCAGATGTTGTTGTGGGCGACGGTTCCCGCCCACATGATGTTGGCGCGCGCCCCGTAGTCGCGCGGATCAGCCATCACACGCGCGCTCTCGCGGACGACAGTGCGCATGACGGCCTCGCAGAGCTCGTCGGTGATCTCGACATCGGCGGTGGGCGTGAAGTAGCGCTCCACGACGTGGGCGAAGATGTCCGTCAGTCCGCAGGCCGTCTGGAACGGAGAAAGGGAGTAGGTGAACTCGGGGTTGAGCACCGAGAAGCGCGGCCGGAGGGCGTCGCCCGTGGCGCCGCGCTTCAGGTTGCCGGGCTCAAGATTGATGATGCTGTTCGCGGAACCCTCGCTGCCAGCGGCGGCGATCGTCAGCACCGTGCCGACGGGCAGTGCCGCGGGCACGTGCGGCTGGTTCTTCACGTCCTTGCCGAAGTAGTAGTCGGCGAAGTCGCCGTCGTAGAGCGTGCCGAAGGCGATCGCCTTCGCCGAGTCGATCGTGCTGCCGCCGCCGACGGCGAGCACGAAGTCGACCTTCTCGCGGCGACAGAGGGCGATGCCCTCGCGGACGAGCGTGCTGCGCGGATTGGGCTGCACGCCGCCGAGCTCGACGAACGGCACTTCTGCCGCGCCGAGCGCGGCGACGACCGAGTCATAGACGCCATTGCGGCGGATGCTGCCGCCACCGAAGTGGAGGAGCACCCGCGTGCCGCCGAACGCGCGCACAAGCTCGCCCGTGCGGCGCTCGGCGCCCTTCCCGAACACGAAGCGCGTCGGCGAATGGAACTCGAAGTCGTTCATCGCCGATGTCAGCGCTGGACGCGGGCGTTACCGGCGTAGACGTCCCACACCTGCTTCTCGTCCGCCGGCTCGGCGTAGTCGTTGAGCGAACTCGCGGCCATCACGCCCGAGGCCCATCCGAACTGCAGGCACTTCTCGGCGTTCCAGCCGTTGATCACGCCGTAGAGAAGACCGCCCGTGAAGCCGTCGCCGCCGCCGATGCGGTCGAGGACGACGATCGGGCGCGGCTCCTCGACGAACCACTTGCCCTTCGAGTAGACGATCGCGCCCCAGAGGTGCTCGTTCGCCGAGATGACCTGACGGAGAGTGGTGCCGCAGAGCTGCGCGTTCGGATACTTCTTCACGACCTGCGTGATCATCTCCTTGAAGCGCTCGATCTTGCCCTTCAGATCCTTGCCGCCCGCCTCCGGGCCCTTGAAGCCGAGGCAGAGCTGGAAGTCCTCCTCATTGCCGACGAGGATGTCCGCGGCCGAGGCGATCTTGTGGAACGCGCGGCGCAGCTCGGCCTCACGGCCCTTCCAGAAGGTGGCGCGATAGTTGAGGTCGAAGCTCACGAGGACACCGTACTTCTTCGCATCCGCAGCAAGCTTGAGGCAGCACTTGGTCGTCTCGGGCGACATGGCGGCGATGAGGCCGGAGAGGTGCAGCACCTTCACGCCGTCCTTGCCGAAGATCTTGCGCGTGTCGTAGTCATTCGCGTCAAGCGTGCGGCCCACCTCGCCGGCGCGATCGTTCCAGACGCGCGGCGCACGGAGACCGAAGCCCGAGTCGGCGATGTTGAACTGATGGCGATAGCCCCAGGGACCGCCCTGCGGCACGTCCGGTCCAACATAGGCGATGTTGCGCGCGCGAAGCTGGGCCTTGATGAAGGCCGCCATCGGCGAGCCGGCAACAAACCGCGTCAGCACCAGGCACTCGGGGCCGAGCGAACTCGTCACGTTGAGGACGTTCGTCTCGGCGCTGGTCGCCTGCAGGAGGAATCGGTTCGAGTTATGAACCGCCATGCGGTTCTCAGGGGTGATCCGAAGGCCCATCGAGCTGAGACAGGCGACGGCGTACTTGGCGTTTTTCTTGACTTTCATGACGAGCATTATACCAAATTCTCGCCTGAAAGTCACCCCGACGGCGGGTGTCATTCGTACCGGAGCGTCCAGAGCTGGCAACGGAGTCGTTCGGAAAGATACTCGTCCCGATAGGAGTTCATGTACTGCCACTTGCCACGCGTCGTGAAGTCCACAAGACCCGGCATCAGTGTCTTGAGATCGCCCAATTGCTCGCGTGGCTCCACCATGACCTCCGCCGCGCCGCTTTCCAGCGTCTCCAGGGCGGCGAACATGAAATCCGCCGGACCGATCCGCACATCACCAACGGCGATTGAAGTGGGAAGGAAGCGCGTGAGATCGATTCGTGCTGCCACGCGCCGCAGGTCGTCCGCCGACACGCGAACTGGAACCGACACGCCCACCGGACGGGAGAGGAAGCCGTACACCTTGCCGGGTCGGTACTCCGGCTCGCCGCGCAACAGCCGCACCGCCGTCTGGAAGGCATCCGCAACGCACCACGAAGCCGGGGCCTCCACCGGCGCGAGCCGATTCAGAAGCGCGGCGCGAAGCGCCGGCACTTCCGCGCGGGTGATTGCGCGGCGCGGCTTCTGCTCCGCCAGGAGACGTTCGCAGTCGGTAAGCTCAAAGCGTGGATCCGACTTCAGGCGGCGCACGAACCGACGCAAATGGACGTAGAACTCCGCCGTCACCATCGGATCGCGAAACGGCGGCGTCACCCACTTGCCATAGGGCGTCATATTGCGCTTGCTCCAGTTGAAGCCGTCCGGGTGCGCCGCGCAGATGGCCATGTGCGGATGCATGTAGAACGTCACCGTGTCGCGCTCCGCCAGATCATCCAGCCGCGAGGCGATGAAGCGCTCGTCCCATCCCTTGCGGAGGAAGCACTCGAGGTGGATGCCGCGGTCGCCCTCGGCCGAATACGGCAGGTGGCGTTGGTTGCAGTACCAGATCTCGCCGTGCCGTCCGTCGCGGAAGCTCGATCCGCCGCCGCCGAAGAACGGAATGCCCATGTCGGCGTAAAGGTAGAGCGCGACGTAGGAATGGCTCGGTCCCGGCATCACCGAGCAGATGAGCTCGTTCGCCTCACGTCCGAGTGCGGCGGCGATCATGCCGGCCGAAAGCCACTCATCCGCGGCCACGCGGCGGTACGCCTCGTCGAAGTCGGCGATGTCCGACTTCTCGTTGATGTTCGGATGAAGCGAGTGGTAAAGCGTCTGGGTTCCGATGAGATGCGGCTTAAGGGCGTCGATCACATCAATCCGCCGCCAGTCCACAAGCTTCTTGGCGAGGTAGCCGACGAAGGCGAAATGGCCGCGCACGCCCTCCTCGGTCAACATTCGGGCGATGTCAACGATGGCATCGCTGGTGCGGTTGGTGGTGTATTCCTCAGTGTCGAAGAAGAGAAGCGCCTTCGTCGGGCGATGTACGACCGGTTCCGCGGCTGCATCCGCGCCGGAGGCGATGCCGGTGGCCAGGACGGCAAGTGTCAGGACACACGCCCCAGCGATCCTCTGGGCTTCGACTTGATTGGCGTCTTTCATGTCTCCTCCTTGATCGGTTGTCCAGATTGAGCAATTCCGTCTGGCGAACCGGTGAACTCTGTCATCGTCGCCTCGCCGTCGTGGGCGATGCCGCGCGGACAGATGAGTTGGAGGACGGTCATCGCGAGGATACGCAGGTCGAGAGCAAGCGAGCGCCGGTCGACATACTCGACGTCGTAGCGGAACTTCGTCTCCCAGTCGAGCGCGTTACGCCCATGAACCTGCGCCCAACCGGTGAGCCCCGGCAGCGTCTCGTGGCGGCGGTTCTGTTCCGGCGTGTAGCGGGCAAGATAGCGCACCGGGAGAGGTCGCGGCCCCACGAGCGACATCTCGCCTCGGATGACGTTCCAGAGCTCCGGAAGCTCGTCGAGCGATGTCGCGCGCAGGAAGCGTCCGAACTGCGTCAGACGCGCGGCGTCGTCCCCCTCGCCGAGCCGCATCGACCGGAACTTGAAGAGCCGGAAGGGACGCCCCCCTAGTCCGGCGCGCTCCTGGACAAAAAGAACCGGTCGCCCCATCATGAGGGCGACCGTAAGCGCCGTGAGTGCCAGAATCGGCAACCAGAGCGGCGCGGTGAACGCGACGAGCACGAGATCAAGCGCGCGTTTCACTCTCATCCGTTGCGCGACGGATCAGCCTTCAGTCTTCTTGAAGCTGTAGCGCTCGCGCTTGTGGTAGTGGGTGTGGAGGATCCGCTCGGCGGTGCCCGAACCGGGCTGACCGAGGTAGTCCTTGTAGAGCATCTGAACCTCGGGGTTGAGGTGCGACATGCGAATCGTCGCCTTCTCGTCGTCGGTGTAGATGCCCTTCGTGCGCTGGGCGCGGATCGCATCCGTCGCCAGGCACGGCTGACCGCCGCCGCCGATGCAGCCGCCGCGGCACGCCATCACCTCGATGAAGTCGTAGCGCGGCTTCTTGCCGGCCTTGAGATCCTCGCGCACCTGGTCGAGCACCTTCTCGACATTGCCCATCTGGTGGGCGACGGCGATGTGCACGACCGCGTCGCCGATGGCGATCGAGGCGGTCTTGACGCCCTCCATGCCGCGCACCTCGGTGAAGTCGATGGACGGCGGCTTCGCCTCGCCGGTGATGAGGCAGTAGGCCGTCCTGAGCGCGGCTTCCATGACGCCGCCGGTGACGCCGAAGATCGTGCCCGCGCCGGTGTAAGCGCCCAGGAGATCGTCGGCCTTCTCCTCGGGAAGGCTATTGAAGTCGATGCCCGAGGCCTTCAGCATGCGGGCGAGCTCGCGGGTG
>CACYCW010000088.1 GCA_902773015.1 uncultured bacterium | reverse complement strand
GGTCTTGCCGCGCAACTTCTCGATTTCATTGTGACGACTCAGGAAGCGGTTGGCCCACCAGTAGTCGCCGAAGATGCCAGGGTCGCGGGTCTTGTCCCGCGTGCGGCTTTCCATGTGCGAGCTGGGCACCAGCTCGATCCTCTTCTCGCCACTCTTCTCGGCCTTCTTCCCGGCCAATGCCGGGGAAACGCACGTGAACGTCATCAGGGCCGCCAGGGCGACGACTCCTGCCGTGAATCCTGTCCTTGCCTTCATTTCACCTTGTTCTCCTTTTGTTGTTGCTTTAGAACTTTCTGCCGATAGGTCTTACTGCACCTCACCGTTCTCGCTTTTCACGCGGACATGCGCATGGCACGGCGAGGCATCCGAGCGTCGGGCGACGGGCGACGACGCGGCCGTCAACACGCACGGCCATCCCGGTACCGCGACGCCAGAGGATATCGACGTCATGACCGCGGTAGCGCACGTTCTCGAGCGCGAGATACTCCCAGCCAGACGGGGCGAGGGGGTCGACCGTGAAGCCTTCGTCCCCGTTCGGCACTAACCCGACGAGGCCGGAGATCACGAGGTCGCAGAAGGTCGAGTGGTTGTAGTCCTTGCCGCGTTCGCGCGCGAAGCGCTTGCGCATCGACTCGGTGCGCAGGATGACCGTGCGGGCGATCCAGTCGCCCGTATCTGGATTGAGGTTCTCGTCGATCCACGGCACAATGCGCGCATCCCCCTCGGTCGCGGGATCGCGCCGCCGGCAGTGGGACGCGGCATACTGACGGAGGAGCGCGGCGAAAGCGTTCTGACGCGGCGAGCCGGCGTGGAGGTCATTGAGGTAGGCGGTGAGCGCGATTGACGTCGCGAACGGCCAGGAGGGCCCGTTCCACTTGCATTCGTGACCCTCGTAGCTGAGCACGAAACCAGGTGCGCGGCGCTCGGGAAAGGTGAGCCCGAAGCGTCCAGCGAAGCCATGCGGGTCGGTGAGCTGCACCCATTCCGCCGCGTGCCCGGTCGGCACGCCGAAGTACCAGGGAGCGTAGCCGTGCAGTTCGCGCACCGTCCCCTTCTCGCCGGCGGCGGTCGCGGTCGTGAAGAAGCCAACATCAGCGTTCCAGCAGTGCGCGACGAGCGAAAGCCGGTTCGTCTCGGCCTTCGCCTCGAACTCGTCCGCCAGCTCCCCGCGTCCGACGGCGCGCGCGACGGCGGCGATGGACTTCGCCTCGCTCCACATGGCGGACGACATGAGCGGCTTGTAGCCGTTGCCACCGAGCGAGATCTCGGTGCCCTCGTAGTTGTCGATTGAGAGGAAGCCGCCCTTTCCGTCACCGCCCATCGGAGCGCGTCCGCGCACGAAACCCTGCTCCCAGCGCCGATAGTAGCTGACGGCGGCGTCGAGGAGATCGCGGGGAAGGTCGTCGCGGCCGGTGACGGCGGCGAGGAGGCGCGTCCCGGTGAAGAGCCAGCTCGAGTACTTCCAGCGGTGGGTCGCCTCGGGGTCGGTGAGCCAGAAGCGCGCGTCATCGGCCATGATGGCGTCGTCGCGCAGCCAGCGTCCTTCGCGCAGGTGATGCCCGGCGGCGCAGACGATCGTGTTGCCCTTGCCGCTCCAGCCGACCTTGGGCAGGAACTCGCTCACTGTCCAGAAGCCGAGATCGCGGCGGAGGTGCTTGCGAAAGGTCCACCAGCGAAAGTAGTAGGTGCGCTCGATCGTCTCGTCGGGACAGGCAAAGCGAGGAGCGTTCGCAAGGAGAAACGCCTCGGCCGCATCGTTCGGAATCGCGTTGGTGTAAAGCTCGTCGTCAACGGCGTTGAATGCCCGGACGTGCTCGATGAGGCGGGAGCGTGTGTCAGGGGCGTCCCAGGTCACTTTACCGCTCTCGGCGGCAGGCAGCCGTCGATTACCGACAAGACCGGTCACTGCCGCGGCGGTCAGGATCAAGGCGATCGTACGCATCCGTTTTCTCCTCTACCTACCTTTGTCTATTTGCGATAGCCGGTCGCCGCGGCGTTCCAGGCGAAGAGGAAGAACACCATGCCTATGATGGCGAAGCCGCCGATTGCGAGCAGCGCGGCATTCCAGCCGAAGTACTGGCTGATGAGCGCGATGCCGAGCCCCGACACCGTAGTCGCCGCGTAGCCCATGATGCCCATGAAGCCGTTGGCCATCGCCGCCGCGTCGTTCGTGGCCTGCTGAGCCGCGACGATTCCGATCAGGGCCTGCGGCCCGTAGATGAAGAAGCCGGTTCCCATCAGGAGCAGCGTCGCCTGCCAGATCGGTGCGCCGGAGGGGAGGCGCCAGAAGCCGATGGCGCACAGCCCCGCGAAGAGCATGCAGAAGACGCACGTCCGAACGCCGCGACCCTTGAACAGCTTGTCGGTGATCCAGCCGGCGAAGACCGTGCCGACGACCGCCGCGAGCTCGAACGCGATGATCATGAGCCCGCCCTTCGAGACGGCGATTCCCTTGTGCTCCTTCAGGAACGTCGGCCCCCAGTCCAGGAAACCGAAGCGCACCACGTAGACGAAGAAGTTGGCGAACGCGCACAGCCAGATGACGCGATTGCAGAACACGAGGCGACGACGGTCGGCGTCCGTCACCTTGCGCACCTCGACAGCCTCGGACTGGCTGCGCACATCGGAGAGGTCGAGCTCCGGCAGACCGTCCTCGTGGGGGCCGTCCTTGACGCAGAAGAAGCAGAAGACGGCCGCGAGGGCGGCGAGCGCCGCCGGCACGTAGAAGCACCAGCGCCATCCGAGGCCGAACGCGAACAGCATCGCGCACAGCCCCAGCGCCATCGCCGAACCGAACGAGTGGCTCGTGTTCCAAATGGACATCTTGGTCGCGAGCTCCTTCGGATGGATCCAGTGCGTGAGCATCTTCGCGCACGGCGGGAAGCCCATGCCCTGCGTCCAGCCGTTCAGGATCCAGAAGGCGGCGAAGAGGATCGTGAGCGACGTGCAGCCGAAGAGCAGGTTCATGAGCGCCGACAGCGCAAGGCCAATCGTCATGAAGATGCGCCCGTTGAGCTTGTCGGCCCAGAACCCGTTCACGAAGCGGCTGAATCCGTAGAGAACGCCGTGGATGGTGAGGATCGTGCCGAGCGCCTCCTTGGTGATCACTCCCTGGGCCAGCATCTCCGGTTGCGCCATCGAGAGGTTTTTGCGCGTCACGTAGAAGAACGCGTAGGCCACCATGCTGCAGATGATGAACCGCCATTGGGCTTTCTTGAAGGACTTGTTCATTGGAGTCTCCTCTTGTTGATCATTTCGGTTGCAGCGCGAGCCGCCCATTGCAAGCCCCCCCTTACCCCCTGACCTCCCACACGCCGCCGGGGCCGAAGAGCTCGTCGATGAGCTGGTCGAGGAGACCGAGGCGATCGACGAGATCGAGCGAGAAATAGCGCGCGCGCATGTAGGGAACGCCACGGTAGGTCTCGCGGAAGCGCTCGCGCGTGACGCCGATCATCTCCGGCTCGTAGGGCGCGCCCACCTTACGCAGGTTCTCCCGCACCTCCTCGAACGGCATCAGCTGCGCACGCATCCGCGCCGAGAGGTCCGGCCACATCGCCTTGACGGCGGACAGCTCCCTGCGCAGCGCGTCGCGGGTGGGGAACTTCTTCGGATACTCCTCGTTCGCACGGCGAATGTGCGCGGGACGGCTGCCGAAAACCTTCGGGAACGTCGCCGCCACAGTCGCGAAATCGGGCCACCATCTCGCAACGGCCGCCTCCACGTCTAGGTTCGCGAGGTCCTGACGCAGCAGAAACTCGATCGTCTTCGTCGAGATGAGCGTGCCGATGCCGACCTTGAAGCCGTGGGAGACGGGGCGGCCATCGAACGCGAGGTCCTCCATGTCCCAGTAGTGGGAGACCTGGTGCTCGGTGCCGGAGGCCGGACGCGACGATCCCATCGCCTGCATGGCGAAGGCGCTCATCACAAGACCCGAGCAGAGCTTCTCCGTCTCGGCGATGTCACCCGCGGCGGCACCGGCGGGATTGGACAGCGACTCCCTCAGCGGACCCTGCACGAGCTTCCAGGCGAGCGGATGAATCGCCTCCGCGCCGATCGCATCGGCGAGAATCCAGTCCGCCCCAGCGGGAATCTTCGCGAGCAGGTCGGCGTAGCCCGAGGCGACCATCTCCTTGGGGGCGGCCGCCGCGATCGCGGAGTCGACGAGACAGCCGAGCGGTGCCTTGCAGGCTAGGGTCTGCTTCATGCCGTCCTTGGTGATCGCCGCGCCGTAGCTCGTGTAGCCGTCCATCGACGCCGCCGTACCGACGACGATGTAGCGGAGCCCCAGCTCCTCCGACGCGCGCTTGACGAGATCGTTGATCGTGCCGGACCCGACCGCGACCGGGATGGCGCCAGACGCGGCGGCGATCGCCCCGCGAACCTCCTCGACGCGCGCGTATTCGGCGTGGAACCATCCGCCGCCGGGCTCGATGACGTACTCGGCGGGCTCGACGCCGGCCGCGCGGAGCAGCTCCGTCACGCGCGTACCCGCCGCGGCACGCGTCCGCGGATCCTCCACCACGATCGCGCGGCGCGCCTCTGGAAAGAGCCCGCGGAACATCCGCGCCGCGCTCTCGACCGCACCCGCGCCGATGACGCAGGCCTTCGTGTCGGTGGTATGCCTGAGTGCTTCTTCGATGAGAGTCATGGGAGTGAGGTTGAGGGGCTAGAGAAGGTGCTCGATCATGCGTGGAAATTCGCGATAGTCCTCGACCTCGATGTAGTCCATGCCCTTGATGCGCACGTGGCTGTCGCCGCCGCCATCGCCGAAGTCGTCGCCGATGAAGACGATCTCGTCGAGCGCATAGCCGTTGCGCCGGGCGTAGTTCATCACGGCGTCGTACTTGTTGTACTCCTTGCCGGCGAAGTCGAAGCTCGTCGAGCCGCCGATGTAGACGGAGAAGTCCTTGAAGATTTCACAGACCTCCTTGTACATCGCGCGGCGTTTCTTGCGATCTGGATCAAACGCGATCTTGTGCTCGGCCGAGGGCGACGTGCCGAGGAGGCCGAACGTGACCATGCCAGAGGCGTGGAACTCGAGCGGCTCGCCCTCGTATTTCGTGTAACCGTACTTCCGGCGCAGGTAATCGGTCTTCTCGCGGAAGAACTTCCGGTCCACGGTGTTGGTGACGGCGCGCACGATGCGGAAGTTGCCGTCCTCGCCGACCGCCTCCTGCATGCCGTAGTTGCCGATGATGTCGATCGGGAAGTTGCCCATCTGGCGATGGATGCGCGGCGCGTTGCCCGCGCCGACCATCACGCACTTGTAGCGCTTCATGAGTGCCTTCAGGGCGGCGAGATTCGCGGGCGGAATGGGCGAGCGGTGCTGGCAGAGAGTCGCGTCGAGATCGAGGCAGATGAGCCGCCGCTTCGCATGGATCCTGCGGAGCAGCCCCATCGCGTAGTCGGAGGTTCCCGTGTCCCCGCCGAGGACGCGGTTCTTCACCCAGTCGCGGTAGGTCTGGATCATCCACAGCGTCACCCCGAGGCCCTTCGAATGCGCATAGTCGACGTCCTCGCGCCGCGTGCCGTCGAGCCACGGCGCGACCGCCGCGCAGCCGAGGGCGACGGCGCCGTCGACAAATTCGCGCGTGAGGGGCCTGCCGGTGATGTGGCCGATCGGCGCGTCGGGATGACGCGCCTTCATCATCTTCAGGGTGTCGGCCATGAAACTCGTGAAGATGAAGGTGCCAGGCTCCATCGTCGAGGTGACGATGGCGTGGAGCCTGTCCACGTAGATCGCCCCGCGGCGCTCGCCGAGCTTGTCCGTCGACTCCTTCATCTCCCACTCGACGCGAACATCCGCGCGACCGCGGAAGACCTCGGCGACCTCATTCGCCGACGGCACATGTTCACCGGACTTCTTGAGCGTCAGCGCCGTCACCTCGGCGAGCGAAAGGTCATGCGTGTCGCCCGTGCCCGTCGTCGTGCGGGCGACGTCCTTGTCATGCATGATGACGAGCTCGTCGTCCTTCGTGAGGCGCACGTCCGTCTCGAACCCGCGCACGCCGGCGGCGAGGCTTCTGCGGAACCCGCCCGCCGCGTTGTCGTCGTACTCGTGGCGGCTGCCGCGATGAGCGTTGACGAGCGGACGCTCCGCGTCGCGCCAGGTCATGGCCCCCTTCTCGGTGGGCGCACACCCCCTCTCGACCGGCGCGCACCCCGTCAGCGCCAGTATCACGAGCATAACCGTCATTGTCTCTCTCGTTCTCATTGTCGTTTTCTCCATTTCTTTTTTGCGCCTCTTCGCGCACGTTGCGCTCCTTTACAGCAAAAATCACCCGGCGGCCTCGCCCCCATCGACTCGATCGAACGTCTCCACCACGATCGCCGGCGGAGTGCCCCGATACGCCTTGAGGTCGGCCGGTGTCGTCTCCCCGGAGAGGACGCAGACGAAATCGACGCCGGCGTTGTCCGCAATCGCCTTGTCGGTGTAGAGCCGGTCGCCGACGACCGCGATATCTTCGGGACGGAAACGCGCCAGCACCGGCGCTAGCAGCGTCGGCGAGGGCTTGCCGAAGACATGGCTCGGCTTCATGCCGTTGGTCGTCTCGAGAAAGCGCATCATCCCGCCGATGTCCGGGATGGGGCCGTGCTCCGAGGGGCAGCAGTTGTCCGGATGCGTCGCCACGAAGTCGATCGGCGCCTGGTTCTTCGGGCGGACCGGGCACATCGGGCTCGGCGACACATTGCGTCCGTTCCAGAGCGCGCAGGCCCGGCGGAGCTTCTCGTAGGTGAGCTCCTTGTCGTAGGTGAGCGCGATGAGCTCGTTCCGCTCGGGTTCGAACTCGAAGCGTACGCCGGCATCGGCCAGGCGCGCGGCGAGATGCGCCGTCACCTTCTCGCTCGCCATCAGGTAGACCGAGCGGTACCCCTTCTCGCGGATATACGATTCAAGCGTGATGAGCGGCGTCAGGATCTGCTCCGGTGTCACGGGGATCGCCGCGCCGGAGATCTTCCCCATGTACTCCTCCGGACACTTCGAGGTGTTGTTCGTGAGGTAATAGAAGGCAAAGCGTCCGTTCTTCGTGTTCGCGATCACGAAATCCACCGCCGACCGGATCGGGTTCGGCCCCATGAACAGCGTGCCGTCCAGGTCGCAGACAAACGCCTTCTTCTTTCTGATGTCAAATCCCATCTCTCCCCCTTATCCCTTCAAACCTCTAGACCTCTCAAACTACATGTTCGCCGTGGCGACGATGTCGACGCCGGTCTCCGCGACATCTGGGATGATGACGTCGCCGATGCGAACGGGCAGCTGAACCGTCGCCTGGTGGAGCGCGAAGAGGACGGCGTCGATCTTCGGCTTGGGGACCGGCGTCCTCGTCTTGACGGGGAGCGGCTTGCGCGTTCCAGCCACGCGCACGAGCCCCGTCACCATTCGCGTCGGGTTCGTCACCTCGGCCTTCGCGTAGGCCTCGCCCTTCGGGCATGTGTTACCGACGACCGTCACCCGGTCACCGTCGACGGTCACGTCCATTTCGCACCCCTTCGGGCAGTTGATGCAGATCATTTTCATGGAGGGGAAGGTTTGAGAGGTTTGAAAGGTTTGAGAGGTTCGAGGGAGACTCCTCAGAAGCATGCACCGAGGGCGTAGGCGGCGGCGTTTCGGCCTGCGATCTCCGAGTCGCGGCTCACCCAGTCGACGAGATCGTAGACCCGAACGACGTTGCCGCCGGCGAAGATGCCCGGAGCGCTCGTGGCCATCGTCTTCGGATCGACCTTCGGACCGCGCGTCCTTGGATCCATCTCGATGCCGGCCTTGCGCGTCAGCTCGTTCTCGGGGATGAGTCCGCAGGAGAGTACGAGCGTGTCGCAGTCGAAGTGCATCTCCGTCCCCGGAATCGGCTGCAACCGGTCGTCCACCTTCGAGACCTTCACGCCCGTGACGTGCTCGCGCCCCTCGACGTCCGTCACCGTGTGCGACAGGAGGAGAGGAATGTCATAGTCGTTCAGGCACTGCACCACGTTGCGCATGAGTCCCGAGCTCTTCTTCATGATCTCGATGCAGGCGAGGACCTTCGCTCCGGAGAACGTGAGCCGCCGCGCCATGATGAGCCCGATGTCGCCCGAGCCGAGAATCACGACACGCTTGCCCGGCATGATGCCGTCCATGTTGACGAGCCGCTGGACCGTCCCTGCGGTGTAGACGCCGGCCGGACGCGTGCCAGGCGTCATCAGCGCGCCGCGCGGACGCTCCCGACAGCCCATCGCCAGCACCACAGACTTCGCCCGGTAGACCTTGAGCCCCCCGCGCGGCGACATCGCGGTCACCTCCGGGCCGCCCACAGCGCCCGAGCCCTCCAACCTCATCACCATCGTGCCGCAGACGATCCGGACGCCACGCTCACGGGCCATGTCGACATAGCGCTGCGCGTATTCGGGACCGGTGAGCTCCTCCTGGAAGCGGTGGAGCCCGAAGCCGTTGTGGATGCACTGCTGCAGGATGCCGCCAGGCGCGTCATCGCGCTCGATGACGAGCACCTCCTTCGCGCCGGCGTCCCTCGCCGCGCACGCGGCGGCGAGGCCGGCCGGTCCCGCCCCGATGACGAGCACGTCAACCGAGGTCACCGCCGCGCCATCGAGGCGAGAGGACTGTTCGCGCAGCTCCTTCGGCGCGGTCTTGCGCGAGAGGAGGAACGCCTCCGGCGGCAGCCCCAGCTCCGATCCGAGGATCTCGATGAGACGCGGCGTGCAGAAGCCGCCCTGGCAGCGCCCCATCCCGGAGCGTGTGCGCCGCTTGATGCCGTCCAGCGTCCGCGCCCCGACCCGCGCGCGAATCGCCGCGCGAATCTCGCCTTCAGTGACGCCCTCGCAACGGCAGATGACGCGGCCGAAGCTCGGGTCGCGCTCCACGAGCTCGGCCAGGTCCTCCGGACGCATCTCGCGCGCCTTCGGCCACCAGCTCACGTCCTTCGAGATGATCGACGGGCTCTTACGGGAGGCGCCGAGGCGCTCCGCGACCTGCGCAGCGAGCCACTCGCCGATCGCCGGCGCGGAGGTGAGGCCCGGCGACTCGACGCCGACGGCGTTGAAGAAGCCCGGCGCATCCGGCGCCTCGCCGAGGATGAAGTCGCCGACGGTCGTCTCGTGCGCGCGCAGCCCCGAGAACTCGGTGATCACCTTGCCGAGCGGCAGGTTCGGGTAGGTGCGGCGGGCACCGGCCTTGACCTTCTCGAGCCCCTCGTAGGTGGTGGCGCGGTCCTCCTTGTCCGGGATGTCCTCAGCCGTCGGCCCGACGATCATCGTGCCGTCAACCGTCGGCGAGACGAGGATGCCCTTGCCCATCTTCGAAGGCACCTGGAACATCGTCGCGGAGAAGGTGCCATCCTCGTCCTTGTCGAGCATCAGGTATTCGCCGCGACGCGCCGCGATGGCGTATTTCGTCGCCGAGACAAGGTTGTTGAGCTCGTCGGAGTGAATGCCCGCGCAGTTGACGACGGCCCGCGCCTCGAAGACGCGCCCGTCGGCCGCCGTGAGACGCCACGCACCCGCTAACGGCGGTTGATCGCCGTCGATTGCGGTCGATTGCCGCCGATCGCCCTCGATCGCCGTTACCTTCGCGTCGAAGACGAACTCGACACCGTTCGCCGCGGCGTTCTCCGCGAGGCGGAAGGTCAGCTCGTAGGGACAGCAGATGCCGCCCGTCGGCGCCCACAGCGCGGCGGTCGCCTCGGGCGAGACGTTCGGCTCCCGGCGACGAAGCTCTTCCTGCCCGATGATCTCGACCGGCACACCGTTCTTCGCCGCCTTCTCGACGAGCTCCTCGAGCGCCCTCTCCTCCGCCGCGCCAAACGCGAGGACGAGCGAGCCATTGCGCCGGAACGGCACCTTCAACTCGCGGCAGAGATCCTCGAACATCCGGTTGCCGAGCACGTTGAACTTCGCCTTGTTCGTGCCCGGCTTCGCGTCGAAACCCGCGTGCACGATCGCGCTGTTGGCTTTCGAGGCGCCCTCTGCGACGTCGCTACCGGCCTCGAGAACGATCACGTTCAGATTGTATCGCGAGAGGGCGCGCGCGACCGAGCAGCCCACGACACCCGCACCCACGACGAGAACATCACCTTTCATGGCCTATATTATACCACGTCCCAGTTGCCGGTCGCAACGGCAAACAATCGCAATTCCGCACATGAAATTGCAGAATGGCAAAATCGCGGCAGCCGTCACACCTGACCGTCCTCGCGAACAATGTCGGCGCCAAGGCGGCCAAGTGAGGCCTCGACCGAGACATAACCGCGGTCGACGGACTCGGCGTTGAGAATCTCCGTCTCGCCGCGGGCGCAGAGTGCGGCGATGACGAGCGCGATGCCCGCGCGGATGTCCGGCGAGGTGACCGTGCCGCCCTGGAGAGACGACGGACCGGTCACGACCACGCGGTGCGGGTCGCACTGGACGATCCGCGCGCCCATCTGCTTCAGGTGATCGACGAAATAGAGCCGGCTCTCGAACATCTTCTCGAAGAAGAGGCAGGTGCCCCGCGATTGCGTGGCGACGACGATGAGGATCGACATCAGGTCGGAGGGGAACGCCGGCCAGGTCCCATCCGCAAGCGACGGGATGGCGTCCCCGAGATCGTAGTGCATGCGCAGGCGTCCGCGCGGTTGGTAGCGGAGCGTCCGCTTGCGCGCGTCGATCGCCCAGGTGATGCCGAATCGCCCGAACGCCTTGGCGAGCACGTCGAACGGCGTGGAATCGATGCCGGTCAGGGTCAGCGCGCCGCCGGTGACGGCCGCGGCGGCGATGTAGCTGCCGGCCTCGATATAGTCGCAGCCGACGCGGGCGCGGCAGCCATGGAGGGAGTCGACCCCGTCGATGACGATCAGGTTGGTGCCCGCACCGCGAACGCGCGCGCCCATGCGATTGAGCAGGGTCGCGAGGTCGACGATGTGCGGTTCGCAGGCGGCGTTGTAGATCTCGGTGCGGCCAACGGCCCGAGCCGCCGCCATCATGAGGTTCTCGGTCGCGGTGACGGAGGCCTCGTCCAGCAGGATGCGCGCGCCGGAGAGATCGCCACGAAGCGCAAAGGCGCGGCGACCGGCCGACACCCGGGCTCCCATCGCCCGGAAACCGGCGAGATGAGTGTCCAGCCGGCGGCGACCGATCGCGTCCCCGCCCGGCGGCGGCAGCGAGACGCGCCCGAGCCGCGCGAGGAGCGGACCTGCGCAGAGGAAGCTCGTGCGAATGCGGGCGGCAAGACGCGGATCGATCCCCGAGGGACGGATGCGCGAGGCGCCGATCGTGACGGTGCCGTGCGCGCAATCGCGCGTGACGGTCGCTCCCAGCGCCTCGACCGCCTCGAGCATGCGCGCGACATCGTCGATGTCCGGCACGTTGGAAAGGCAGACGTCCTCTTCCGTCAGCAGCGCCGCTGCAATCATCGGCAGCGCCGCGTTCTTGTTCCCCGAGACGCGATGCGTCCCCGAGACGACCTTCCCCCCGCGAATGAGCAGCCGCTTCATGACACCGGATCCTCGCGGCAGGTGACGACCACCGCCACGCCGTCCGGGATGACCGTCACCGTGTAGTCATCGCGCCCGACAAGCTCCTTGGCCTGCTCCAGCGCCGCTGCCGCGCTGCGGGCGGGAATCATGTGGAAGTCGCGCACGATCCGCTCGTCGCAGTCCGAGACGAAGATGACACGCGACTTCTGGAGAATCCGCGCGAGGATCTGCGACTCCCACTGGTCGATGATCGTCTCCTCCGGCTTGCGTGCGAGGAAGGTCCGCGTCATCCGCGCGAGGTCGGGCTCGTCCCGGAACGTCTCGTAGAACGACTTGCCGCCATGGCCATCCGCCGCCTTCGCGAGCATGACGATGACGCCGCCGGGCCTCACCGTCGCCTCCGCGGCGGTCATCCCCTTGACGGACTGGTAGATGTTCTGGTCGAGAGGGTAGCCGCCGTTCGTCGAGATCGCGATGTCAGCCGGCGCGGCATCCACGCGGCACCTCTCGACCAGGAAGTCGCGTCCGGCGCGGTGGGCTGCGTCGCAGTCGCCGGCGACGCAGAAGATCGGCTCGTGCCGCGCATCGATCACCACATTGACGACGAAGGCGAGTCTCGCCGCACGGGCGGCGAAGAGCATGTCCTCGTGGATCGGATTGCCGTCGATGACGCCCGTGCGCGCCTTCGGATGGGCGATGAACCCGGAATTGTGGTTGTACATCACCGTCGCGCGGCTGGCGATGCCGGGCAGAACGCTCTTGCGTCCGCCGGAGAACCCGGCGAAGAAGTGCGGCTCGATGAACCCCTCCGAGACGAGCAGATCCGCCTCGGCGGCGAGTCGGTTCACGATGAGCTCGCCGCCGGAGGGCAGCGTGCCGAGACGGACAAGATTCGCGGTGTCGTCGCAGTCGTGCACGACAATCCGCTCGCGGCGAGCGATCCCCTCGCCGAGCTTCGCGACGATCTCCTCGCGCGTCGTCGTGCGGTGAAGTCCGGTCGCGACGAGCAGCGTCACCTCGGCCGCCGGATTGCCCGCGCGGATCTCCTCGAGGATCGCGGGCATGATGACGCGGCTCGGGACGGGCCGCGTGTGATCAGAGACGATGACGACGATACGCCGCTTGCCGACGGCGAGTTCCCGAAGGCGGGGCGAGCCGATCGGATGCTCCAGTGCGTCGCGGACAAGCTCCTCGCCGCCCTTCGGCGCACGGTAATCGTGCAGGCCCGATCGGAGCACACCGGCGAGATGCGCCTCCTCGACCGCGACCGCCTGCGTTTCCTTCCCGTAAGGCAGTTCGAATCTCATGCGCCCCTCCTTCCTTCCACCATCTAGCGGAAGAGCCCGGCGACCGGGAGCTTGCGCCGCTTGACGTCGTCGATGAAGAGCTTCGCGAAGGCCTCGGCGCCCTTCGCGACCGGATGAGTCACGTCACGCGAGGGCTCGCCGTCCTTGCCCTTGACGAGTCCGGTCGAGATGATGAAGAACTTGTAGGACTCCTCGCGTCCGATACTCTCCATCAGTTCGCGCGTCATCGTGTTCATGTCCACAAAGTCGCACTTGAGCTCCTCCGAGAGCTCCCGCATCGCGTCCCGGTAGCTCCTGAGGCAGACACCGGTCGTCGCATGGGTCCAGTCGGTCAGGAGCTTTCCCTCCTTGTCGAACGTTCCCCGGCAGATGGGCGAGATGAGAATCGGGGTCGCACCCCTTGCGCGGATCTCCGCGACCCAGCCGCGGACGATCTCACGGAAGAGCCCCTTCGGATCCGCCCAGCGCTCCTCCAGGTAGAACTTCGTGCTGCGCTTCTGGTCGTTGTGCCCGAACTGGATGCCCACGAAATCGCCTTTCTTGACCTCGGCGATGAGCCGCTTCCAGAGTCCACTGGCGGCAAAGCTCTTGGTGGAGGCGCCGCTTCTGGCGAAGTTGCGCACCTGACATCCCTCACGCATCGACTTCTCGAGCGTCGTGCCCCAGCTGGCGTAGGGCAGGCCCTCCTTTCGCCCGTGGTCATCGAGCGTGGAATCACCCGCGAAGAAAAGGGTTGTGCCCGTAAGAGGCTCGCTGAGAACGGTCATCGCGACCGCCAAGACAATCAGTCGTTTCATGTCATTCGCTCCTTGTCGTTGATCAAATGATACTCTTTTCCCCTTCCCCCGTCAATGGTCATCCGCTTGTTCAGCGGTCCAGCTGGAATTCAGCGGCAATCACACTCACGGCGAAGATCGCGGCGGTCTCGGCGCGTAGAATCGTGGGGCCGAAGGAGGTCGGCGTGGCGATGGCGGTGAGCGCGGCGAGCTCCTCGTCAGTGAAGTCGCCTTCCGGACCGATGAAGGTCGAGACGGGACCGAGCGGTTTCCTGGCCGCGGCCCGGGCACGGCGAATCGCCTCGGCGAGCGGCGACGAGGGGGGAGAGGTGAGCGCGCCGAAGAAACAGGCCGTCTCCCGCACGAGCGGAAGCGCATCCGCGAAGTCAATGGCGGCATCAAGGCGCGGCAGCCACTTCGCGTCAGATTGGCGCGCGGCATCCTCGGCGACGCGCTGCCAGCGATCGCGCTTCGCCGCGCGCTCCGACTGCGGCAGGCGCACGATCGTGCGCGCGCTGATGACGGGGACGATGCGCGAGACGCCGAGCTCGGTCGCCTTGGCGATCGTCCAGTCCCAGCGCGAGCCCTTGGTGACGCAGGCAAAGAGGGTGATTTGAGGGGCTTGAGAGGGTTGAGAGGCTTGAGGAGTTGGGGTGATGGCGCGGAGACCGCCGTTCCAGGCATAGTGGCGCCAGCGCCCCTGTCCGTCGAAGAGCTCGAAGACCTCGCCGGGTTTCGGACGCAGCACCTTGAGATGGCGCAGCGCCTCCTTCGGCAGCGTCGGGGACGCTTCGTTGAGCGTTGCCGTCGAAACGAGCAGTCTATTCATGTGCCCCCTGTCGCGTCTTGTCGATGGGCACCGAAGGCCCTCGATCATCGTCGATGGCCGTCGATAGCTGTCGCCACCGACGCGCAAACGCTCCCGCGCTGACGACGGCGGTGAACGGCGCGACAAGCACTAGCCCAAAACTGCCGACCAGGGTCTTCACCAGCTCAGCGGAGACGAGCGTCGAGTTCAGGAAATCCAGGGGCCGCGTTCCCTGCGCGGCGAACACCATGAGCAACGTCAGGTAGCCGCCGGAATAGGCGAGAAGCAGCGTCGTCGTCATCGTGCCGACGACCGAACGGCCGACGCGGAGCCCGGAGCGGAAGAGCGGGCCGAAGCCGAGCCGCGGATTGTGCCGCGCCACCTCCTCGACCGCCGAGGCGACGTCAATCGCGAGGTCCATCACCGCGCCGGACGAGGCGAGGATGATCGCGCCCACGAAGACATCGGCGATGTCGAGGTTCTCGTAGCCGGAGTTGAGAAGCGACTGCACATAGGGCATCGTCGCGCCGTTGACGTGCATCACGCGCGCGAAGAACCCCGCCATCGCCAGTGACGCGCCGACGCCGAGCATCGCGCCAAAGAAGGCGGAAGCGCCCTTGAGCGTCACGCCGGCGACGAGGAACATGATGACCGCCGTCAGCACCAGCACCGTCGCCAGGCTGACGAGCGAGGCGCTCTGTCCGTCAAGGCAGAGCGGCACTAGCAGCTTCCAGACAGCGAGGCAGCTGAAGACGAAGCTGAGGATCGCCTTGAGCCCGGTCCATCCGCCGAACACGACAAGCAGCAGCACGAATCCGGCGAAAAGCGCCGCGCCCCAGCCGAGCCGGTAGTGGTCGCGGGCGACCAGCGTCTCGCCGGGCCTCACCCCATTCGCCGGCCAGACGACGGTCGCGACGTCGCCGACGGCGAACTTCTTGTCGAGGTCTAGCTGGGCGCGCATCTCGTTCGCGGCCGGGAAGCGCCGCCCTGACGCCGGACCCGCCAGCATCTCGACCGTGAGATGCTGGGTGCCGTACTCGACGACGCCTGCGAGCCGCAGATCGGAGTCGTCGACGGCGACCACGCGCGCCAGCAACGACTCGCCCCCGTCATCCGCGAGACGCATCGGCGACGGCACGAACAGGAGCGCGACCGATGCGACGACGAAGACCAGGGCGGCGAGCGAACCGAGCTTCATCTACTTTCGCCCCAGGAGCTCCTTCATCCGCATCCCGATATCGGTGTTCTCGGCCATTCCGACGAGGATGTCGGCGCCGGGGCCCTTCGCCGTCGTGAGCGTCGGCAGGGCGGTGTGGGAGCCGGAGCTCCAGCCCACGCCGGCGCGAGTGTTTAGCACGTTCTTCGCGGCCTGCGCGAAGACATAGCGGCGCCGGGCGTCATGCGCGGTGGTGTCCTGAAGCCGCGCCTTGACGTAGGCGACGTCCTTGGCGAATGCGTCGCGCAGCGTCTTCTCCTCCTGCTCGGTGAGGTCGGAGAGCCCGTAGCCGCTCGCGAGCAGCGGACGCACCTCGTCGAAGGCGATGGCGCAGCGGCGGTCGCGGATCATCCGCTTGATTCGGCTCGAAAACTGCTCGGTCGAGGTGGTCTGCACGGCCAGCTTCCCGACGTTGAACTTGCCGCCGATGCCGGCGAAGCCCATCGACATGCCGCCCGTCTCGTGATCGCCGGTGGTCACGATCAGTGTCTCGTCGGGGTGACGGTCCTGGAAGGCGAGAGCGACCTTGACGGCATCGTCGAGGGCGAGCACGTCGCGGAGGTTGGTGGCCGCGTCATTGGCGTGGCCGGCGTAGTCCACCTTGCCGCCCTCGCACATGAGGAAGAAGCCGGACGGACCGTCCAGAAGCTCAATGCCCTTGGCGACCAGCTCGGCGAGCGTCGGCTCGGTTCCGTCGGCGTCGATCGCGAACCGCATGCCGTTGTCGCCGAAAACGCTCCAGGCCTTCGTGCCCGGCTTGAGCGCCGCCCACGCCGCCTTGTCGTCGCGTGTGACGACGTAACCCGCCTTACGCGCGAGGTCGAAGACGTTGCCGCGGTACTTCGGGTCGTCCTTCTGGTCGTACTTCCCGTACACCCCGCCACCGGCGAAGTAGTCGAAGCCGGACTCGATGAGGTCGAGCGCGATCTGATATGACGCGGCCCGGTTGCGATTGTGGGCGTAGAAGCTCGCCGGGGTGGCGTGGACGATCGTCACCGTCGTCACGATGCCGACCTTCATTCCCGCGGCCTTCGCGAGCTCGGCGACGGATGCCACGCGTGAACCGTCAGGCCGGATGCCGAGCATGCCGTTGTCGGTCTTGACGCCGCAGGCGATGGCCGTGCCGGCAGCCGCCGAGTCAGTGATGATGGCATTCGCGCTCTTGGTGCGGGTCGTCACCTGATAGGGCAGCCGGTTCATCGCCAGGTCCCCATGGCCGACCGCCGCGGCGAATTCCTCGGCGACCATGCGCTGGGGCGTCGCCATGCCATCGCCAATGAACAGAAAGACATAGCGTGGCGCGCCACCCATGGCCGACAGCCACGAGATTCCTATGGCAAGCGCCGCGATGAAAGTTCCAACGATTCTCATGTCCGTGAATTATACCACAATCACGGCCGTTTGTGGTATAATATGTCCAAATATTTGTGGAGACAGACCATATGCATCCCTATCGCACACATACATGCAACGAACTTCGGGCGAGCGACGCTGGCAAGACCGTGCGGCTCTCGGGCTGGATGTTCCGCCTTCGTGACCACGGCGGCATCCTCTTCGTCGACCTGCGCGACCACTACGGTCTTACGCAGATCGTCATCCACCCGTCCCGTAGCTTCTTCGGCCTCGTCGAGAAGGCCCATCTCGAATCGGTCATCACGGTGACCGGCGAAGTGAAGCTCCGCACCCCCGATACCATCAACCCCGAGCTTCCCACCGGCGAGATCGAGATCGAGGCCAACGAGCTCGTCATGGAGAGCGCCTCCGAGGTGACGCCGATCTACGTCCCAGACGAGAAGGCGGACGAGAGCGAGGACGTGCGACTGAAGCACCGCTATCTCGATCTCCGCCGCGAGAAGCTTCACAACAACATCATCCTGCGCTCGAAGGTGATCCGCTTCCTCCGCGAGCAGATGTGGGCGAAGGGGTTCAACGAGTTCCAAACGCCGATCCTGACGGCGTCCTCGCCCGAGGGCGCGCGCGACTACCTGGTGCCGAGCCGCATCCACCGCGGCATGTTCTACGCGCTGCCGCAGGCACCGCAGATGTTCAAGCAGCTCCTCATGGTATCGGGCTTCGACAGGTACTTCCAGATCGCGCCGTGCTTCCGCGACGAGGCCGCGCGCGCCGACCGCAGCCCCGGCGAGTTCTACCAGCTCGACATCGAGAT
>CACYCW010000087.1 GCA_902773015.1 uncultured bacterium | reverse complement strand
CGCCACGAAATGGTCGAAGGCGTAGTCGAAGAGGCGGCGCACTGGAGTATGGTCGCGCCCCATCGCCTTCTCCATGCCGCACACCGCGCCGATCATGTGCGACTTGTTGATCATGTCGCTTCCGCCCGTCCCCACGAAGATGTTCTTCGCATGGTTCGCCATGCCGATCACCTCGTGCGGCACGACCTGCCCCGGCGAGACGATGAGATCGTACCTCTCGTCCATCAGCCTTCGGTTCACCTCGACGTCGACCGGATCGGTCCACAGCCCCTCGGAGATCTCCTTCACCGCCTCCGCCGGCACCTCGCCGAGCTTGACGACGTCCGTCCGCCAGTTGTGGACGATCATCTTCTCGTAGGGGATGTCGCCGAACATCGTCTTCCACTGCGTCTCCGACACGGGCACGTGCGTCCCGAGCGCCGGCAGGATGTCGACGTTCGCGCCCTTCGCGGCGAGCAGACGGTAGAACACCTGGGTGATGAAGCCGGCGTTCGAGTGGTAGCGCGTGAAGTCCGGCGGGATGATGAGAGCGTTCCTCACCGCGCCCTTGCACGCCTCCCAGTCGGCGAGCGCCTCGGCGAGGAAGCCCGCGATCTCCTCGTTGGTGAATCCGGCGTCGGTTTCGGCAATCTTGAACAGGCCCATTCGATGTCTCCTTGGGTGATGTGTCAGTCCAGCTCGCGCTTCATCGCGATCTCCGGACAGGTAAAGGGGTTGGCGTGCTTGGTGCAGTTGATGCAGCCGGTGTAGAGCTTGTGCATGACCTCGGTCTTCGGGGTCTCGGTGAAGCCGAGCTTGCGGAAGAACTCCGGCGCGAAGGTGAGCGCCAGCACCTCGCGCGGGGCGAAGCGCCGCGCCCGCTCGACGACGGCCTCGACGAGAAGCCGCCCGATGCCGCGCCGACGGAACGCGCTCTTCACCGCGACCGAGACGATCTCGACGGTGGCCGCCTCGGCATCGCCGATCTCGGGATGGATCTGGTAGGCGGCGCAGCCGACCATCTCGCCGTCGCACTCGGCCAGCGCGAATCGGTCAATCGACTCGACGACGTTCCCGAGCGACCGCGGCACCAGCATGTCGCGGTTGAGCGAGATAAGCGCGTAGATCCTCTCCGCGTCCCTCAGCGTCGCCGCCCGTATGATCGCCTCTCCCATGTTGGCCGATATTATATCACAATCCCCGTCACGAAAACACCCCTCCACCAGGACATCCGTCAGCGGCGGCCCATGCCGAAGAGCCGGAGCGTGGCGCGGAAATCGGCCGGCAGCGGCGCGTGCACCTTGATCTCGGTGTGCAAGCCGAGCGGATCCGGCAGCGTCAGCGTCGAGGCGTGCAGCATCTGCCTCCGCACCTGCATCAGCCGGGGATCGTGCACGCGCTTCAGCCCGAACACGCGATCGCCGATGACCGGATGCCGAACGGACGCGAGATGCCGGCGAATCTGGTTGGTGCGCCCCGTCTCGATGCGGACTCGCAGGAACGAGGCGTCGGCGCTCACGGCCTCGCGCGTCACCTTCGAGACGGCGGGCTGCCCGTCGACCGGCGCGTCAATCATCTGGTGCGCGTAGGGGAAGCGCCCGAACGCAATGGCATGGTAGACCTTGCTCACGCGGTGCGTCTTGAAGATCTCGACCGCCGCCTCCTTCGCCGCGTGGTTCTTCGCCAGAAGAAGGCAGCCGGTCGTGTCGCGGTCGAGCCGATGCACCGCCTCGAGCGTGGGCACGCCCTCCTGTTCGCGCAGGATCGCCTCCGCCGAACGCGGATCGTCGCAGCTGACGACGCCCGACGGCTTGTCGCACACGAGATATGCCTCGTTCTGCCAGAGCACGCGGATGTGCCGGCGCGCGACGGCGACCGGCGCGCCCCGCTGGCTCGTCGATCCGTCGGCGGGACGTTCGGCCGACTGTCGCCGGGCGCCCTTCACGACGCCGGTCGGCAGCTCGACCGTGTCGCCCGTCTTCAGCGCGAAACGCGCGATCCACACGCACCGGCGATTCACCCACACGCTGCGCCCGTCGATCATCGCCTTCGCCGTGCGACGCGACAGCGCGAAGCGCCCCGCGAGGAAATCCTGCAGAATCTTCGGATCGGCCTTACCGACCGTCAGCGAGCTGACGCCCGCCGCGTGCTGAGGGGCGCGGCGCATCTCAGATCTTCAGCACGCTGCCGACGACGCCGTTCACCTTGCGCCCGTGGGTGTTCGGTGCGAGGATGATCTCGAGCTCCTCCTGGTCCTCCCCGTCGCCCTCCGCCACGATGCCGGTCACCGTGGTCTCCCCGGCGAGCGCCTTGCGAAAGTTCGCCGGCAGCGGATCGTCTTCCATGAAATCGGCGAAGACGTGACGCCGCGCCACCTCGAGGTCCTTCAGGCCGAACATCATGAGGAACGTGTCGTTGCACTCGCGAATGTTCCCCTCGGCGTCGCAGGCGAAGAGCGCGGTCTGCGAGATCTGGAACGCATTGGCCTTCGCGCGGAACGCGTTCATGTACTCGCGACGCCGCTCGACGTTGCGGATCGTGAAGACGAGATCGCCGGGATTCATCAGGTCGATGGACGACACCGCCACCTCGCACGCGATCTTGCGCCCCGTCCGGTCGACGCCGTTCGCGTCGATGACGACGTGCCGGTCGCCCTCGAGCCCCTTGCGGATACGCGTCACGACATCCTGCCGGAGACCGGGGATGAACACCGACATGGGCTTGTCCAGGACGTCGTCGAGCTCATGCCCGAAGTACTCGACCGCGCGCGGGTTGATCTCGAGGATGTGCCCGTTGGGGTCCGTGATGACGACGGCATCGTACATCCCCGCCAGAAACTGGCGGAAGAGCGAACGACGATCCTTAGGTACGAATAGCGCCATGCCGCAATTATATCACATTATACGATGAGCATGCAATCACCATACGAGAAGAACTTGTAGCCTGCGCGTACCGCGAGCGCGTAGGCGCAGAGGACGCGCTCGCGCCCGGCGAGCGCCGAGACCATCATAAGCAGCGTCGATTGCGGCAGGTGGAAGTTCGTGAGCATCGCGTCGCAGACGCGGAACCGGTAGGGCGGATGGATGAAGATGTCGCTCGCGCCGCTGCCCGGCACGACGACGCGGCCCTCCGTCGCCTTCGTGGCACCGTCCGCGACCGCCGCGGCGACCGTCTCGAGCGTACGCACCGTCGTGGAGCCCACGCAAAAGACGCGCCCGCCGCGCGCCTTGCATGCGTTGACCGCCTCCGCCGCCTCCGGCGGAACGGTGAACGCCTCGAAGTCCATCCGGTGGTCCTCGATGTCCTCCGCCTTGACGGGACGGAACGTGCCGGGCCCGACGTGCAGGGTGATGGCGACGCGGCGGACGCCCTTCGCCTCGAGCGCGGCGAAGATCTCGGGCGTGAAGTGCAGCCCGGCCGTCGGCGCGGCAACGGAGCCGACGGCGCGCGCATAGATCGTCTGGTAGCGCGCCCGGTCCTCGCGCTCCTCCTCCGCAGTGCCCTCACGCTTCACGTAGGGCGGCACGGGCGTGCGCCCGAACTCGTCGAGCAGGTCCATGAGCGGACGCTCGCAGGCGAACGCGACGCGCCACATGCCGATGCCGGCGAGCGGCTTCAGGAGCCGCACGGTCAGCTCCCCCTTCGGCCCGAACACGGCGACCTGCCCCTCGCGGCACTTGCGCCCGCTGCCGAGGATGCAGTTCCAGACGAGTCCCTCGGTGCTCATCGTCGGCATCGCCGCGCCGTCCTCGATGGCTGTCGTCTCGGCGGCCGGTGCGGCGCTCACCATCAGCACCTCGACCGCCCCGTCGGAGTCCGCCCAGCGGCCGATGAGACGCGCGGGAAAGACCTTCGTGTCGTTGACCACCAGCAGGTCGTCGGGCGTGATGTACTCGACGATGTCGGCGATGTGCCGGTGCTCGACCACGCCCGTCGCGCGGTGCAGCACCATCATGCGCTCCGTGCCGCGGCGCTCCGCCGGATGCTGCGCAATGAGCCGCTCGGGGAGCGGATACCAGAACTGCCTTGTCTTCATCGGCTCTCTGCAAATGCCACGAAATCAGCGACGAGCGTCAGATCTTGGGACGGGAAAGCCCATCGGCCGTCACCGGCTTGGGCAGGGCCGCAACCAAGCAATTCCCTCCTCGATATGTCTGCCATTTCCAACTCCTCTCCTTTCGTTGGCGCCATACTCCGATATTATAGCACATCGTACCGCCGTTAAGGGCGATTTTCGCTTGCCCCTGGCGACAATTTCGCTATTCTATCCCGCACCGTAGCCATCCAGGAGGCGCGTGCCTTCGATGGCGACGCAAACGCACATGCGCAAGCCCATTCGAGCATATAAAGTTACGAAAATGGATTCAACAGTTCCACCCCAGTTCCACGCATATCACGTTCATTGCGAGTGACAAGAACCAGGTTGTCGACCTTGGCCGTCGCGGCGATGAGCGCGTCAACCGCAGGGCGAGGAGTGCCGTTGCATGACGATTCCGCAAGAATGCGACCCCAACATTCAGCAACTGTGACGTTGACGGAAAGGACTCGCGGACCAAACGACGTCTCCAACTCGCCCAGCCAATTTGAAAGCTCCCTGGCCTTCCTTGTGTCGCCGAGGCGGCAGATGCCATTCTTGATCTCACCAATGGAAATCACCGAAATGTAGAGCGTGTCGGGGTTTTGTCCTGAAAGCCATTTCATCACGGCGGCATTGGGCTTCTTTGCGCGTGTCTCGCTGACGACGCATGTGTCCAGAAGGTACTTCATCGAAATGCCACCTCCCTCGCCGGAGACTTGTCGCGAGGAACCTCAAGCCCTCCTTCGAGCTTTGGACCGCCAAGGAGAACGTCAATTGCCGAAGGCGCGGATGAAGACAACTTCCTGTACGCGCCATACGACAGCATGACCACTACCGGCTGTCCGCGCCTTGTGACAATCTGCGGCTCCACTTCGCAAGCCCGATTGACAACTGCGGAGAACTTGCTTTTCGCATCCTGCAACGCCCAAACAGAACTCATGACTACGCTCCTTTCAACTAGTCAGACTAGTCAGCAAGAGTATACCATACACTCCCTTGGAAGGTCAACCCCCGTAAGGCGAGCACTGGTCTTCTTCGCCATCGCAGGGGGGAGATCAATCATTATGCTCATGTCCTGCTCCTCGCACTGCGCCTTCCACCAGAACAAGACCGTACCCGCCTTCTTGACGGACGCCATCAAGTACGTCGTGCCGTTGTTGCCGATTGCACTGCT
>CACYCW010000086.1 GCA_902773015.1 uncultured bacterium | reverse complement strand
TGCGTGTCATCACCACCCGATAGCCGCGCGCGACGAGTTCGTCACGGACGGCGAGCGCCAGGCGCAGGTTCGCGTCCTTCTCGAACCAGCCGTGCGGACTCACCGCGCCCGTGTCCGAGCCGCCGTGACCGGCGTCCACGACGACCGTGATCTCAGCAGGCGGGCGGCCGGCTGGATGCGGCCGAGGCTTGTCACCGGCATAGGGGAGTTTCTTGTAGACCTTCGGCGGCGGCGGCTTCGCCGCGGGATCGGGCACCTCGGGCGGCGCAACGAGGAACGTGCGGCGAACGCCGCCCACCTCGACGACATTCGTCCCGGCCGTCACGTCGATGACCGCGCCCCACGCGCCGGAGCGATGCACCGGCACGGAGCGTCCGCGAATCACGAGATTCGTCTCGCCGCCATCCGTCGCGCCGATCACGTAGCAGCGCGTGAGCGGCGGGAACTTCTGGTTCTCCTGCGGGAAGGCCACCGTCACCGCAGCCAGCAGGATCGCGACGACGCTCATTCTGCCGTGAACCTGTACTCGGTCGTGCTCCGGAAGGTCTCGCCGGGGCGCAGCACCGTCGTCGGCCGCGATGGGTCGTTCGGCGAATTCGGGGCGTGCTGGGTCTCGAGCGCCACGCCAGCGTACTGCGGATACTTGCGCCCGGGCGTCTTCGCGTCAAGCGAACCGTTCATGTTCTGCGCCCCGTACATCTGCAGGCACGGCTCAGTCGTCCAGATGTCCAGCCGCCGGCCGGAGACCGGGTCCTTCATGGTCACGGCCGGATGCAACTCGCCGGGCTTGCCGCGCAGGACGAAATTGTGGTCATACCAGTTGTCCATGCAACGAAGCTCGTCGCGATTCGCCATCCACACCGCGCGGGCGCCGATTCGCTGCAGGGTCGTGAAGTCGAAGCCCGTGCCCTTCACCGAGGCGTCGCCGATCGGGATGAGTCCCTCGTCGGTGCGCGAGTAGAGGTCGGCGAAGATGCGCAGCTCCTGCCGGAGCACATCGCCGCTCGCCTCACCCGCGAGGTTCCAGTAGGAGTGGTGGGTGAGGTTGATGACGGTGGGCTTGTCGGTCGTCGCGGCGTAGTCGATGCGCCAGACGTTGTCCGGGCGCACGGTGTAGGTCACCGTGCAGCGCACCGTGCCCGGGAAGCCCATGTCGCCGTCGGGCGAGACGAGTGAGAGCTCGATGCCGCGGTCGCGTCCCTTGATGAACGTGCGGGCGGACCAGATCTTCTTGTCCCATCCGTCGGGGCCGCCGTGAAGGTTGCAGTGGCGCTTGGCCTTGTTCTCGTTGATCGGCAGCTGGACGGTCTTCCCGTCAAGGGTGAAGCGTCCGTCGCGGATGCGATTGCCGAAGCGGCCGATGAGCGTGCCCATCGAGAAGCCGTTCCGCTCATACTCGGCGGCGGTGTTCCAGCCGAGCGTGACGTCGGCGAGATTGCCGTAGCGGTCTGGGGCGTAGACGCGAACGACGCGTCCGCCGTAGTCGGAGACGTCGAGTCGAAGACCGCCCTCGCCCTGGATGGTGTAGAGGCGCGTCTCGCGCCCGTCGGAAAGCCTGCCGAAGTCCCGTCCCCGTGAGCCGTCGCACTCGGCTGCAATCGCCGCGCCCGCGAGGAACGCGCCCACGAGAAGCGCGGCGGCACGAGACGCGCCGGTGAGTGACCTGTCAGTCAGTTGTGATCGTTTCTTCATGTCGCCTCCTTTGGTTTGCACTTGCTGTCGGTGCCATCGAATGTGGTCCGTTGTGGTCGTTCAGACTGCGAGCATGGCCTCAATGGCGCGGCGGGCCCGCGTCGCGACGGGTTCCGCCACGACGACCTCGTGCCGCAGGTCGCGCAGCGCATCGCGCACGTTCGCGAGCGTCGTCTTCTTCATGTTCGGGCAGGTGACGCGCTCCGAGACCGGATGGAAGGCCTTGCCGGGATTCTCCGCGCGCAGACGATGCAGGATGCCCGTCTCGGTGCCGATGATGAACTCGCGCATCGGGCTCTCTCGCGCGAAGCGGCACATACCGCCCGTCGAAAGCCGCTCGTCCGCCGCCGCCCGCACATCCGCGGCGCATTCGGGATGCACCAGGACCGGCGCGCCCGGATGGAGCCGCCGCGCCTCCTCGATCGCCGCGACGGTCACGGCCTGGTGGGTCGGACAGTATCCCGGCCACAGCACGTAGTCGCGGCCGAGCGTGCCGGCGATGTGAGAGCCAAGATGGCGGTCGGGCACGAACAAGATCTCCTGCTCGGGAGGATAGAGGGCCATGACGCGCTCGGCGTTTCCGCTCGTCACGCACATATCGCATTCGGCCTTCACCTCGGCTGTCGAGTTGACGTAGCAGACGGCCTTGGCACCGGGGTGCTGCGCCTTCAGCTCCCGCAGCTGCCCAGCGGTGATCATGTCCGCCATCGGGCAGCCCGCCGACGGGTCGGGGATGAGCACCAGACGCCCGGGATTCAGGATCTTCGCGGTCTCGGCCATGAAATAGACGCCGCAAAAGACGATGACCTCGGCGTCGACCTCGGTCGCCTTGCGCGCGAGCTCCAGCGAGTCGCCAGTGAAGTCCGCGACGTCCTGTACCTCGCCACGCGTGTAGTTGTGCGCCAGGATCACCGCCTTGCGCGATGCCTTCAGCCGTCCGATATCCTCAACAATGTCCGTCATTACCTCAACCCCTCAACGCCTCAACATCTCAACCTCACAACGCCTCGAAAATCGCCGCCAGGAACTCGTCGTACGTGTCGAGCGCGGGGATGTCGGGGTTGGCCGCCTTGATCGCGGGAGTCGAGCGGAAGAGGAAGCCGGCCTTCGACGCGCGGATCATCTCGAGGTCGTTGAAGCTGTCTCCGGCGGCGATCGTCTCGAATCCGCAGCTCTGGAGCGCGCGCACGGTGGTGAGCTTCGTATGGGGGCAGCGGAGCTTGTAACCGGTGATGTGGCCCTTCTCATCCACGAGGAGCGAGTTGCAGAAGAGCGTCGGCCAGTTGAGCTTGCGCATGAGCGGACGCCCGAACTGGTCGAACGTGTCGGAGAGGATCATCACTTGGGTGCGCTCGCGCAACTTGTCGAGGAACTCGTGGGCGCCGATGAGCGGCTCGATGCGCGAGATGGCATCGGTGATCTCGTTGAGGCCGAGGCCGTGCTTATCGAGCAGGTCCATGCGGTAGTGCATGAGCTTGTCGTAGTCGGGCTCGTCGCGCGTCGTGCGCTTGAACTCCGGAATGCCGGTCTTCTCGGCGAAGGCAATCCAGATCTCGGGCACGAGCACTCCCTCAAGGTCAAGGCATACAAGTTCCATGATTCATCAGTCTCCTGTTTTCGTCAAGGGCATATTATAGCAAATTCCCCGCTCTTGCGGGGAATTTGCACTCGCCGCTGACTTTTCCGGATGGGTTACTTTGCGGCCCAGTCGGCGTCGTACTGAGCAGACTTCGCCGTCTTGCCCTCCGGGTCGATGACGCCCGCGAAGGATACGCTGCTCCCCGAGTTGCCAAAGCCGTTCGCCTGGCGGAAGAGCAGGATGTAGTTGCGGTAGTGAGTCCTGTCCAGCGTCATGCAACGCGGATGGTTCTCGAAGAACTTCGTCGACGCATCGCTGTCACGGCCGAGACCGAAGGCATAGACCTTGCCGCAGATGTTGTTCGTGAAGTACGACTCGGGATGGTTCGGGTCGAGGTAGGTCTTGCCGTATGTGGAGGCGTAGTCGAGCCCGAGGTCGCGGTAGATCGACTCGCACGCCGCCGGATTCAGGACCGCGACGGCCGAGCCGTTCGTGAGGACGACCGGGTAGCAGGCGCTGAGGTCTGGCCGCATGCCCGGTCCGCCGCCGGTCGAGTGGAGCCCCATCTGGGTATAGTACTCGCTCGAGGTCCAGTTCAGCAGGGCGGACTGCTGGTTCGAGTAGTTGTGGCGCGAGACGATGCTCACGCCCGCGTCCTTGAGCGCCGTGGCGTCGGCTTCCGTAAGGTAGTAGAGGCAGAGCTTCGCCGGCGTCGTCGTTCCCCGGGACCGCGTCGCCGTGGCCAGGGACTCCAGACCGACATTGTCCTCGTGGGCATCGGCAATCGCGGCGATCTCGCCCGTTCCGACCCCACCGGCGTTCGTCATCAGGCCCGTCCGCTTGATGCCGCAGTAGATGCCGGGCACGACGCCGCCGTTGCCGTCATACCAGCTGTCGCGGCAGAGGTAGGTGCCCTCCGCGCCGCGCGGGTCGCCCCCGCCCTCGGCGCTGTCGACAAGCGACTCGACGTAGGCGAACATGCCGAGCGGCTTCGTGCCATCAAGGCGCGCGAGCTCGGTGTTGATCGTGCGCGTGATGTTCTTCAGGTTCGCGACGTTCGCCTTGCGCGCCGCGTCGACTCGGATGTCGGTGAACTTGCCGATGGCGATCACCGAGATGATGGCGATGATGCCGACGACGATCACGAGCTCGATGAGCGTGAAACCCGATTGTCTTTTCATTCTCGTGCCCTTTCCTTTCGTCCTTCGATTGCCGCCGGGGCCCGTCACTCCACCATGTGCTGGGCGGCGCGCAACGTGTTGCCCTCGCAGTCGATGACGCCCGCGAACTCGGGGATGGTCGCCGTGACCGAGCCCGAGCCCATCGTCTTCAGGCGGAAGAGCAGCACGTACCGCGTGTAGTACTTGCGCAGGGGGAACGTCGCGAATGGCGCGGACTCGAGGCCGGCGTTGGCGTTGCCGATCACCGAGGCGTTGTCACCGAGACCGAAGGCGAAGAGCGGACCGCCCTTCGCGGCGACCTCGCGGCGCACCTCGGTCTCGTCATAGCTTTCGCCCCAGTTCTTCGTGTTGAGGAGCTCCTGGCCGAAGGCCTGGTAAATCGTGCGCCCGAGGTCGGTCATCGGGTTCACGACGGCGACCGCCATGCCGTTCGTGACGGCCGTGGTCACAATCGCGCTCGCGTTCGGGTTGAGTCCGTCGGATCCGTTCGGCACCGAGCCGTCGCCATAGGCGCGGTCTTTCGGGTAGTGCTGCGAGGGGAAGGTCGTCGGCTCGGCGTCCGCATAGGCGGTCTGGGCCATCACGTAGCGCAGACCGAGCCGGTCGATGAACGCCTCGGCCTGGGCGCGGCTCAGCGTGTAGAGGCAGAGGACTCGCGCCAGGGACGGCGTGAGGCCACGGTTGCGCTCCTCGCGTAGCGCCTCGTCTGCATCCACGGAAGGCCCGAGGTAGAGTCCCTCGCGCCCCTCGGCCGTCGAGACGGTGTTGAAGTCGAAGTCGCCGGGCGTGGCGCTTCCGAAGATCGGCGCGCCGCCGTCACCCGCATAGAGGAGCGAGTCGAGGCGGTTGAGGCGTCCGCCGCTCACGAGGAAGCTCTCGATGCCGCGCTCAATCGCCTTCTGGTTGGCGAGCGACACCTTGCGCGCCGCGGACTCGCGGACACCACCGACCTTGCTCACGGCAAGCGTCGAGACGATCGCGATGATCGCGATCACCATCAAGAGCTCGATGAGCGTGAAACCTGATCTACTTTTCATTGTCTCTCCTTTTTTTCCATTAGCCCTTCCACCTCGTCGGTGATCTCGTGATCCTTGATCTCACCCGTCTCCGGATCGCGGTGGGTCATCAGCGAGCTTCGGCCGTCCCGCGCCGGGTGCGCCGAGAGCGCCTTCAGGAGCTCCTCCGACACCTTGCCGCCCTCGAACGGCGTCATGATGACGTGGGGACGGATCAGCACGACGAGCTCGGTGCGACGCTTCACGCGCTCCGTCCCGCGAAAGAGCCACCCGACAAGCGGGATCGAGCCGAGAAACGGCGTGCGGTAGACCTGGTCGGACTCCGTCTCGCTGATGAGCCCGCCCGCCATCACCGCGAGCCCGTCCTTCGCGACGAACGTGCCCGTCAGGGAGCGCGAGACGACGTATTCGATCTCCTTGTTCTCGCCGACGCCGCCGGTGACTGGGATCGAGACCTTCTGCGGGCTCACAGACGAGTTCTCCTGCAGGAGCCTCAGCGTCACCGTGCGGTCGGAATTGACGTTCGGCGTGATGAGCAGCATGTTGCCGACGTCCTTCTTCTCGATCTCCACGGTCGGCTCGGTGCGCTCGATGACGCCCTGGGTCGATGTCTGCTGGCCGACGGACCAGCCGGAGACGAGCGGATACTCCTTGCCGTCGAAGATGCGCGAGACCTCGTTGTTGGCGATCAGGAGCGTCGGCGTCGCGAGCACCTTCACCTTGCCGTCCTTCTGCATGAGCTCGATTCGCGTGATGAGCTCGCTGCTGAGCGTCGTGAAGGCGAAGGTCGGGGTGAAGTTGTTCATCGCCGCCGAGCCGGTCTGGGCGATGCCGGCGAGCACGTTGTTGCCGTTCTCGTCGACGGTGGAGCCGAGCGCGCCCTCGTAGCGGTTGAAGGAGTACTCGAAGGAGGCGTTGAAGTCGTCCGTGATGTCGAGCTCCATCACCTTCACCTCCATGAGCACCATCGGCGTCGGCACGTCGAGTTTCTTCACGAGCCGACGGATCTCGTCCATGACGCGCGCGTCGCTGGTGCGCACGATGAGCATGTTGTTCTTGCGCGACATCGACACGAAGATGTTCGCGGCGCCGGTGGCGAGCTGTCCGCGCGCGGCATCGTAGAGGTTCGTGTTGCCGTAGAGGAGCGCGGCGTCGAGTAGCTTCGCCTCCGACGAGGAGAGGCCCGCCTCGCCCGCGCGCCCGGCGGCGGCACGGCGGCGGCCGAGGTCCTCCCACTGCGTCAGACGCGAGAGCGCGCCACCGCGGCTGAAGGAGAAGTTGCCGGAGCCCGAACGCCCGCCGGACGCCGAGGCGCGCGGCGCCTGCATCTCCATGAACTGCGAGTTGCCGTTCTCCTCGATCACGCGGAAGCGGCGGAAGCGGCGCGAGAGATCGTACTCGTCATCCTCTTGAAACTCCTCCTCGCCGAGAGAGAGGAGCGTGCGGTCGGGATAGAGCCCGTAGATGGCGGCGGCGACCTCGATCACGTTCGGGTAGAGGAGCGTGAACGTCTCGGTCGACTCCTCGCGGAAGGTGCTGAGGTTCTCGGCATACTCGGCCATCGTGGTGATGCGGATGACGTTCCCGCCCCGCTCGCGGCGGAACCACAGGCCGGAGGCGCGGCAGACTTCCTCCACCGCCGTGTCGGCGACGACGTTACGGAGGAAGATCGACACGTCCTTTCCGCTGGCGGCGTCGGAGACGGAGATGTTGACGCCCGCCTGGTCGGCGACGAGACGCATGAGGCGGCCGATCGGCACCTTCTCGCTCTCGAGGTATCGCAGGAACTCGGACGGCGGGTTCGTCGGCGCGGCGAGCGGGGCGTAGGCACCCGGCAGGAACGCCCGGCGCGGCGTGGCGGCGGACGTTTCGAGCTCCACGCCGAGCTCGCTCACGGAGCGAATGGCCACCGCGACGCGAACGCCATCCACAGTCTCGGGGAGGACGCTCCCGCGGCGCACGATCGTCGCGGCGACCGGGGTGCGCCCGATGAGCGCGACGCCCTCTCCGGCCGAGCCGACGACGAGCGCATGAAGGCGCATCGTCTCGGCGTCGGTGAGTTGTTGGCGCAAGGCATCGGCCATCGCATCCGCAGCGACCGTCGGGTCGGCGTCGCCCGCGGCCACAGGCGCGGCGGGCGTCTCGGGCGCGGCAAATGCGGCGGACGTGTGGAGGGCAAGCAGCAGGGCGAGGGCAAGACGGACGGCGTTCATGGCGTTACGAGGCTCCTGCGATGGCAAAGATCGCCGTGAAAAAGGCAATGTAGACGAATCCGACAATGAGCCCGGTGACGACGATCATCACCGGCTCGATGAGCATGCCGAACCGCTTCACGGCAAGCGCGAGCAGCATCTCGTGGAAGCGCGCCGTCTCTCCGAACGTCTCCGGCAGCGAGCCGCTCACCTCCCCCACCGCTGCCATGCGCCGCAGCATCGGCGTGAACTCGACGGCGGGACGGAGCGCGTCCGCGAGCGAGAGCCCGCTGATGACGCCCGCGTGGGCGGCGTTGACGCGGCGGCGGAAGCGCCGATTGGCCATCAGGCGCGAGCCAGTGTCGAGCGCGTCGACGAGCGTCACGCCCGACTCGGTCATGATCTGCATTGAGCGCGCGAAGAGCGAGGTTCCCGAGAGCCGCAGGATGCGCCCGGTGATCGGGATGCGCAGGAGGAGGATGTCCTCCAGCTCGTGGCCACGCTCGCTGAGGCGCAGGAGCGTCCAGGCGACGATTGCCGCGGCGATCCAGGTCAGCACGAGCAGACCGTTCGCCGTCAGCCAGGTCGAGATATCCACCAGCGCCTGGGTGAGCGACGGCAGACTCGCGCCGCCGGCGCTTAGGAACTCGGCGACCTTCGGGATGACGCCGACGACAAGATAGGCGCTTACGCCCACCGCGGCGAGAACGGCGACGACGGGGTAGGCGAGAGCGTTGATGACGGCCGTGCGCAGCTCGCGGCGCGCCTCGAGCTGGTCCGCCGCGCGGGAGATGGTGCGCTCAAGCTCGCCGGAGCGCTCGCCAACCTCGCTCAGGCGGATGATGATCTCGTCGAAGCGCCGCCCCTCCTTGGTGAGCGCGGCGGCAAACGAGTCGCCAGAGAAGACGCGCTCGGCGATGTGCGCCCAAGTGCGCTTCGCACGCGGCGAGGACGCCTGCGCCGACACCGTGCGAAGCGCTGCGAGGAGCGTGATGCCGCTGCGCAGCATCGAGGCGAGCTGACGAAGCCCCATCTCGACCTCGAACCCCGTCATCGGCTTGATCCAGGAGGGATGCCACGGCGGCGGCAGGTCTGCCCCCGTCGACGCCTGGCGCATCGCCTCGACCCCGATGACGAGCCAGCGGTCGGCGCGCAGGGACGCCATCAGGGCATCACGCGACACGGCCGTTCGCATGAACGTCCGCCGAGCCCCTTGCGGGTCCTTTGCCGTGACCTTGAACTCCATAAGCCTCGTTTACCAATCAAACGCCGCCATGGAGGTGTCGGTTCACTCGCATACCGACCCGTAACCGACCCTCTATCCCCGATTTTTACGCGTTTCTAGCAGGATTTCGAAAGCGATTCGAAGTCATCCCAGAAGCCAGGATAGGATTTCGCAACGCATTCGGCGCCCAGCACGGTCACTGGGACTTTCGCAAAACAGGCCATCACGGCGGCGGACATGGCGATACGATGATCGCCGAACGTGTCAACAGGCCGCCCCTCGCGCACCGCGGCGATCAGCGCCGCGGTCGAGGCCAGCCGGTCGCTTTCCTTGAGGCGCAGCCGCTCGGTTCCGGTGAAGGTGACGTCACGGCCGGTCGCCGCCGCGTAGGCCGCAAGGACCGGGTAGAGATCGGGCGTCTGGGAGATGTCGAGAGCCATCGATGGCTGTCGTGAACCGTCGGGCGCCGTCGAGAGCCTCCCCGCGCCGTCGATTGCGGCCAGAAGCCGGGTGATGGCGCGATCGCCCTGGTGAGAGTCGGCCTTCAGACCCTTCACCTCGACGCCCATCGCGAGGAAGAAGGCCGCCTGCGACCAGTCGCCCTCGACCTCACCCCCGCCCGGAAAGTGGTAGCGCTGGCACTTCGGCACGCTCCAACGATTGCTGTCGGGGCACTTGAAGGAAATGCCTGAGGTACGCAGCGTGTCTTCGGTGAGGGCGACATACGCGGCGCTCTGGAGGGGGCCGTCGATGACGATCTCCGAGTCCCAGTCGGCGAGCGGCAGCGCCATGAGGAGCCCGCTCACGAACTGCGAGGAGACGTTGCCCGGCACGACATAGCGCGTCTTGCGCTCAAACGGCATGCGCGGACGATCCCCTAGCCGCCCTTCGCACCTGAACTCGCCCTTCCAGCCCATCACCCCGGCGATCGGCTCGAGGAGGCGCAGTGTGGTGCCACTCTCGCCGCACGGCCAGACCGGATCGCCGGACATCATCGCGGCAAGGCAGTCGCGCGTCGCCCGCGTGTCCTTCGATTCGCCGCGGATGCGCGGCGGCTCGACGCCGGAGAGCGCCGATGCGATCAGCTCGCGATGGGCGATGGACTTCGACGACGGCACCGTCACCGTGCCGCGACGCGCGCCAGGCTGGATAATCTTCGTCATAATCCGCTCGCATCCTCCGGCAGCCACCTCCCCACCTCGGACATCGGCGTCTCGACGAGTTCGCAGTCGCCGATCTTCCGCGGGATGATGAGGGTGATCGAATCGCCCGAGCGCTTCTTGTCATTGGTGACGGCAGAGAGCACCTCCGCGCGAACGGAGACGTCGTAGTGCCCGAATCCGTAGGCGTCGAGGATCTCGTCGATCTCCGGCACATCATTCCCGACGAGACGCATGCCCATCGCCACGGCCTCGCCGTGCGGAATGGCGAAGCCGGACACCTTCTCGATGGCGTGTCCAAAGGTGTGGCCGAGGTTCAGGAGCTTGCGGCGGCCGCCCTCCTTGAAGTCCTCCTCGACGATGCGCTCCTTCCACTGCGCGCAGCGCTCGACGAGCGGCGCAAGCGCGGCAAGGCGCTCATCGGGGGTGCGAGCGGCGAGCGCCCGCAGTTCGGCGAACATCGCGGCGTCGAAGAGGACGGCTGTCTTGATCATCTCCGCAAGGCCGTTCTTCATCTCCCGCTCCGGCAGCGTCGCGAGATAGCCGACGTCGCGGATGATCTGGCGCGGCAGATGGAACGCGCCAACGAGATTCTTGCCCTCCGGGATGTCCACGCCGGTCTTGCCGCCGATGGACGAATCGACCATCGCCAGAAGCGTCGTCGGCACCTGGACGCAGGCGATGCCGCGCATGTAGGTCGCCGCGGCGAAGCCGGCGAGGTCGCCGACGACACCGCCGCCGAGCGCGACGACGAGGTCGGTGCGCGTCATCCCCAGCGCGGCGAGTCCGCGCACGAGCTCGACGTAGGTGTCGAGCGTCTTCGAGCGCTCTCCGGCGGGAAAGACGATGCGTTCGACGCGAAGGCCCGTCTGTTCGAGCCGCCGCACAGTCACGTCACCGTAGAGTCGGTCGACGTTGGAATCGGTGATGAGCGCGATCGTGCGCACCTTGGGAAAAGCCGCGACAAGCGCGGCCGGATCGAGAACTGACGGGGATTGATCTTTCATAAGGCCTTCTCCTTGGCGGCGCGGCCCTCGGCGAGCAGGCGCCTGAGCGTCGGCGCGTCGCTCCGGGCGAGCGCGTCGCGGTACTCGCCGAGACGCGCGAGCAGGCGCTCCAGCGTCGCGCCGAGCGCCTCGCGATTCGAAAGGAAGAGGTCGGTCCAGATGTCCGGATCGACCGTGGCGACGCGCGTCATGTCCTGGTAGCTGCCGGCGGAGAACCCGAGATGCGACGCGGCGAGCGGATCGCGCACGTACGCCGAGGAGACGGCATGAGCGAGCTGGCTCGTGTAGGCGATCATCTCGTCGTGGTGCTGCGGGTCGGTGAGGACGAAGCGCGCGAAGCCGACCTCGGCGAGGATCCCCTTCAGCCGCTCCACCTGCGCGGGCGACGTCCAGGCGTAGGGCGTGAGGATCATCGACGCCCCGCGGTAGAGATCGGCATCGGCGTTGGCGTAGCCGCTCTTCTCCTTGCCTGCCATCGGATGTCCGCCGATGTACGTCCAGCGTGCCGCGCGCGCCAGCGGCTCGAGGGCCGGCACGATTGCGCCCTTGACGCCTGCCGCATCCGTGACGAGCGCTCCGTCGGCGAAGTCGTCGGCGTGCTCGCGGATCCACGGCTCGACGAGGAGCGGCGGAAGGCAGACGATCACCAGCTCGCACGTGCCGATCTCATCGGGCGAGGCGCCCTTGAGGTCGACGATTGCGTGCCCGGCGCGTCGGAACGCCTTCTCGAACGATCCGCCGATGAGTCCTCGGCCCCTGATTCCTATGGTCATTGCCATCAGCCCCCAGCCACCCTTCAGCGTTCGGAGAAGGCGCCGAGGAAGGTGAAGCCCTCGATCTCGGGATCGCACGCGAGACCCGAGAGAAGCCGGATGACGGCGGGGTCGCGTGGCGAGGCCTCAAAGTCGAAGATGAAGCGGAACTCGAAGTCAGACCCGGTGACGGGACGCGACTCGAGCTTCGTCAGGTTCACCCCGGCGGCGGCGAACCGCACCAGCACGTCCGAGAGCGCGCCGGCGCGATGAGGGAGACTCATCATGAACGAGAACTTGTTCGCGTCCGCGTAGACCTCGCACGTCTGCGAGATGAGGATGAACCGGGTGTAGTTGCTCGTCGCGTCCGAGACGTCGCGTTCCAGGATGTCGAGTCCGTATAGGTCGGCGCATTCGCGCGAGGCGATCACGGCGGCGTCGCGCCGACCGGAAGCGGCGAGCTCCTCGGCGGCGACCGCGGTGTTCGCCGCGGGGATGGAGCGGAGCTTCTGGTGGGCGCGGAGGAACTCCGAACACTGCGCGAGCGCGTGGGGATGGCTCACGATCTCCTTCACGTCCTCGAGCTTCACTCCGCGCGGCGCGAGCAGCACATGGCGGATGCGCAGCTTCATCGCCTTCACGATGCGGAAGTCGTGGCGCGCCATGAGATCGTAGACCTGGGTGACGCTGCCGGCGGTGGAGTTCTCGATCGGCAGCACGCCGTAGCGGCACATGCCCTGCTCGACGGCGGAGAACACCGCGTCGAAGTCCCGGAAGTAGAGGATCGAGGGCACGCGGACCATCGCCGAGACGGCCTGCTGCGAGTAGCCCCCCTCCGCGCCCGGGCACGCGACGGTCGCGGTCGTCGGGAATGCGTCACGCGTCTCGGCGATCGCGGCGTTGAGCGATCGGGCGAACTCGCCCTCGCCGTCGATGTCGACGCGTTGACGTCCGCGCGAGATCGACATGAGAGTCGTGAACAGGAGCTGCGTTTCATTCTCGAGCTCCGGGCCGACGGCCTTCGTGACGCGCGCGAGCACTTCGCGCTCGCGCGCCGGGTCCTGCACCGGCTTCGTGCTGCCGCGCTTCGACGCCGCCACCGCGTCCGCCGCCCGCATCCGCCGCACGAACAACCGCACCATCTCCTCGTCGATGGCATCGATCTCCTCGCGGATCCCCTCAAGTCCCCTCGCCTTCTTTTCCGTGCCCATGTTCAGCCTCTCTTCCATGCGTGGGGACGGATCGCACGGATCTTCTGCATCGTCTCCGCGAACATCTCCGGCGTCTGCGACTGCACGCCGTCGCAGAGGGCGCACGGCGGGTTGTTGTGCACCTCGATGATGAGCGCGTCGGCCCCCATCGCCGTCGCGCCCATCGCGAGCGGCTCGACGAGATGCGCGTAGCCTGTCGCGTGGCTCGGATCGATGACGACCGGCAGGTGCGAGAGGCGCTTCAGCACGGGGATCACCGTGAGGTCGATCGTGTTGCGCGTCGCCGTCTCGAAGGTGCGAATGCCGCGTTCGCAGAGCATGACGTTCGGGTTTCCGCTCGCCATGATGTACTCGGCGCTCATCAGCAGCTCCTGCAGCGTCGCGCTCATGCCGCGCTTGAGGAGGATGGGCTTCTTCGTCTGTGCGCCGACCTCCTTCAGGAGATCGAAGTTCTGCATGTTTCGCGCGCCGATCTGGATGACGTCCACGTCGTTGAAGAGCGGCAGGTGCTCGATCGCCATCAGCTCGGTGACGATCGGCAGACCCGTCTCGCGCTTCGCCTCGAGCAGGATCTCGAGCCCCTTCTTGCCGAGCCCCTGGAAGGCGTAGGGCGAGGTGCGCGGCTTGAACGCGCCGCCCCTCAGGAGCGTCGCGCCGGCGGCCTTCACCGCCTTCGCGATGCCGATCATCTGCTCGGACGATTCGACGCTGCAGGGGCCGGCGATCACCTGGAATTCCCCGCCGCCGATCTTCGCCCCCGAGCAGTCGATCACGGAATCTTCCGGATGGAACTTGCGGTTCGCTGCCTTGTACGGCTCCTGGATGCGCTGGACGCTCTCGACGGCGCTCAGCGCCTGGACGAGACCCATGTCGATCTTGGCGACGTCGCCGACGCAGCCGATGAGCGTCGTGTTCTCGCCTTCCGAGACGTGCGGTGTGATGTGCCGCTCGACGAGCCAGCGCTTCAGGTTCTCGACCTGGCGCTTGTCCGCGTCCTTCTTCAGGATGATGATCATCTTCTATTGCCTTTCACTTTGAACTGTTGACTTGTTGAATGGACTGCCGTTAAACGAATGACGGCCCCGCTTTCCTTCTCGGAGCGAGGCCGTCGTGCTTACCGTATCGAAAGATTCCCTTTTCAGTGCGCGCGCCCCCGCTCCGACATAAAGCCGAAGTAAAAGTACCAGCCGAAGCGATAGTAGCGGTTCATTTGCCGCATAGTATACCAATTCACTGCGTCACGTGTCAATGGGGTATCTGCGGATGTCGGGCTTGGCGGGAGCGCCTGATCGACTCTCGCTATCGTTCGGCTATTTCACCGTCTTGGTGCCGGTCACGCGGCCCATTGAGTCGCGGTAGGTCGTCTTGCCGTATTTATCGGTGGTGGCGCTGCCCTGGAGACGGCCCTGCCCGTCGCGCCAGGTGGTCTTGCCGTAGCGGTCGGTGGTCATCGTCCCCTGGGTGCGCCCCATGGAGTCGCGCCACGTCGTCTTGCCGTAGTTGTCGGTGGTCATCGTGCCTTGGAGGCGGCCCTGCGCATCGCGCCAGGTGGTCTTGCCGTAGCGGTCGGTCGTCTGCGTCCCCTGCAAACGGCCCATTGAGTCCCGGTAAGTCGTCTTGCCGTATTTGTCGGTAGTCATAGTGCCCTGAACGCGGCCTTGCGCGTCGCGCCAGACCGTTTTGGTGTCTGCTCTGCACACGACCGCCGCCACCACGGCAAACACAACTGCAACTGCGATTTTCTTCATTATGAACCTCCTTGGTTTTTTGGTTACACAATCGGTAAGGGAAGTAATTCGCAAGAATCTGACAAATTATTTTTCGTGCCTTTTGTGGTGATTATCCATGGTTGATTCCTTATTGTCCCAGATTCTATGCAATACTGGAAGTCAACTTCCCGTATTGCATAACTCGGTGCGGTTTGGTACATGGGCGTATCTGTCGTTCCGTTTCACCTGCCCTGACCAGACTTTCCAGGAAATCAACCGTCTCCTTTCGGTCGTTTTGCACTTTGCAGGTTCTAGTTGCAATCTGCGAAACTTCATAGACATCTGACAATGCCGCCCCTGCGAATCCAACAGCCGTTGGTTTCGCGGGGCGCGGACGATCGCGAAATCAGTATATGGTTCGCTTCGGCAGTTCAGCGGGAGTGTCTGAAGGCGCGTCCAATCAGGATCAACATCGTGTAGATCTCGAGACGTCCGGCCAGCATGGCGAAGCAATAGAACCCCTTCAGCGGAGCGGCGATATCGCCGTAGTTGGCGGATGGACCGAGTCCCCCGAAGGCAGGGCCGACGTTACCGACCATGCTGAGCGACGCACTGAATGCGGTGAAGACGTCAAGGCCCGAGAGGGTCCCCGCAAAGGTCGTGACCAGCACCAGCGCGAAATACAGGAAGACAAAGGACGCCGCCACCGGCACAAACGACTCGCGCCCCGTCTCGCCGTTGATCCTGAGCGTGAACACCTCGTGCGGATGGAGAATCCGCCTGAACTCGTTGGCGAGACTCTTCGCAAGAATCGTCCAGCGGACAACCTTGATGCCGCCCGCCGTCGATCCGGAGCAGCCGCCGACGAAGAAAAGCAGGAAGATGACCATCTGGGCCGCTGGCTGCCAGGTCGTGTAATCCGAGGTCATGAATCCAGTGGTCGAGATGACGGAGGCCACCTGGAACGCCACGTCCCGAACCGCCCTACCGAAATCGGCGGACACTCCGCACTGGACGGCCGCCACAACCGCAATCGAGGTCAGTACGACGAGCACAAGGGTCCGCAGTTCGGAATCGCGGCAGAACTCGTCCCAACGACCGGTGATAAATCGGCAGTAGAGCCCGAAATTGACGGAAGCGAGCAGCATGAACGCCGTGCAGGTCCATTCGACAGCGGGGATGCCGAAGGCGCCGACGCTGGCGTTCCGCGTGGAGAACCCGCCGGTCCCCAGCGTAGAGAAGGCGTGCGCGATGGCGTCGATGACGCCGAGCCCGAAGCCCCACAGCAGAATCGCCTCGATGGCGGTCAGCGCGATGTACACGACCCAGAGCGTCTTTGCGGTGTCGGCGATGAGGGTGGTCAGCTTGGTCTTGTCGGGGCCGGTGGTCTCCGCCTTGATCAGACGGAAGCCCCCCGCACCGAGCAACGGTATGAGCGCGACTGCGAGGGCGATGACACCCAAGCCGCCGAGCCAATGCGTCTCGCACCGCCAGAGGTTGATGCTACGCGGCAACGACTCGATGTCCGCGCAGACGGAGGCGCCCGTGGTGGTGAAACCGCTGACGCTCTCGAAGACCGCGTCTACGGGTGAGGGGAAAGCCCCACTGAGATAGAGCGGCAGCGCCCCGAAAAGGCAGATCGCAATCCACACGCCCGCGGCCACGCCAAAGGCGTTGCGGACATCGAGAATGCGCAAGCGCCCCCGCGCGACAAGGAAGAACGAAAGCGCGGCAATCCAGCCGACTGACATCGGGATGAGGAACGCACGGGCGGAAGACGCATCGCCGTCCATGAACGAAACCAAGAGCGGCAGCACCATCGACGTGCCGACCAAACCCAGTATGTAGGTGAAGATTCTGCATACGGAAAAGGCCATGCCTCATTCTCCGCCGAAGAAAAGCCCGGCCACGCCGACATCCCTGCCACGGGCGATGAGAACGACCCTGTCGCCGGGCGCAAGAGTCGTCGACCCGCACGGCAGCTCGTCCGCCGAGGCGCCCGCAGCCCGCCGCAGCAGCACCAGCGCCTCGCCCGGATGCTGCTCCATCAGCTCGCGGAGGTTCCGCCCGGCGGCACGGCTCGCCGGCGACACGTTGCCGACGAGAATCTCGAATCGACGATTGCTCACCGAGTGGACGGATTGCACGTGGCGTCCGCGAAGGTGCCCCATCAGCGCATCAACGACCGTGCCGCGCATCGGCACCGCCACATCCACACCGAGCTTGCGCGCGATTTCACCGTACGAGGCATTGGCGGTGAGGGCGATCGTCTTCCGCACGCCGCGCGATTTCATGTAGGCGGCGGTGACGAGGTTGAGCTCGTGATTGCCGGAGGCGGCGACGAGCAGGTCGCAGCCGAAGAGATCCTCCTCGCCGAGCAGGCTCTCGTCCGTGACGTCGCCGCAAAAGGCGCGTACGCCCGGATGCCGCCTGACGATCTCGCGGCACTTGTCCGGATCGCGGTCGACGACGGCGAATTCCGCACCGTGCGCCTCGTCCGCACGACCGAAGAGCTTCGCCCAGGCCGAGGGCCGATTCTGCGCACGCCGGTCGAGGATGAGCGAACCGATGCGATCCGCGCCGAAGAGCACCACCCGCTTGAGATCCCCGCGCTTCGTCCTCGTGAATGCACCAGCCGCGGGAATCTCCTCCAGCGGCACGACGACTCCGATGCGGTCGCCGGCATTGATCACGGTGCTGCCGCTGGGCAGAGACATGACACCCTCCACCTCCACGAACGCCACGAGGAAGCGCCAGCCCTCCAGGGTGTGAAGCTGCCGGAGCGAGAGCCCCGCGAGCGGGCTGCCCTCCTCCACCGAAAGCGTCACGATGCCGTAGCCGCCGTCCAGTTCGATCACGTCGCCGACAACGCCATGCGCCATCGCGGAATCAATGGCGGCAGACACCTCGACATCCGGGTTGAGCATCACGTCGATTCCGTAAAGCGGAGGCGCCTCGGGATTCTCAGCCTTCACGCGCCGCCGCGCCGCATCCGACGCGCGATAGTAGGCGTAGTTTCGCACGCGGGCGATCTTCTTGACCCTGGGGTGAACGGCATCGACGAGGGCGCAGGTGATCATGTTCACCTCGTCGTCCTGCGTGAGCGTCACCAGCGCGTCCGCGCCGGCCACGCCCGCCTTCTCGAGCGTGTCCAGATCGTTGCCGTCCCCTTCGATCACCGCGCAGTCGAGTTGATCGCCGGCATGGCGAACGCGCTCGGCGTCGTTGTCGATGAGCACGACATCGTTCTTCTCTGCAACCAGCTCCTTGGCCAGTTGCATTCCCGTGAAGCCGGCACCGATGACGAAGATTCTCATGGGGCAGAGGATTGAGGCGGCAGGCGCTATCTCCGTTCCGCAAGGATGAGCGCCCCCTTGCTGGAGGAAAGCGGGAACGTCCAGGTGCCGTCCTTTCCGGACAGCTGGACCGCCCCGTCACCGTCAACTGCGCGCAGGACGACCCCCTTGAGCGGCGCCTTGAACGTCACCACGTGGCTCTTCGGGGCGGTCCCGTTCGGATCGTCGATCGCCGCGACGAACATCGCGTAGTCGCCATTGCCCGCGCGCGGGACGAAATGCCCGACCGCGAGCGCCGCGCCATCCTGCGCGCGAACCTCGCGGAACGCCGCAGAGGAGGAGGAAGGGAGCTCACCCTCGAGGCCGACGAGGTCGGTCGAGACCCTGCGGAAGCGCATGTAGTCCGGCGAGATCGCGTGCAGCCGCCGGTTGATGCGCTTGAGCGGCTCGTAGATCACGGTGAGGTTCCCGTTGGTGTCGACGACGTTCGCGTCCCACCAGCCCTTGGCCCAGCACGCCCAGATGATACACTCCGTGCCATAGGCGAGCGCGACGTCGGCCTGATACCGCAGGGTCGCCTCAGTCATGGGCGGATACGTGCGCGTCTTGCTCTTCTTGTTGTACTGGTTGCACTGCAGGTAGCACCAAAGGCTCCGGCGCGAGCCGGCGCAGGCGTCCGCGACGACGCGGAAGTTGTCGTAGAACTGGCGGAAGGTAACGTCCCAGGCCCACGGGTAGAAGTCGAAGCTGATGTAGTCGAGCGGTATCTTCTCGACGTATTCCGCGACATAGCGCTCGTAGTCCTTCGTGCCGAGCTGGCTCGTCGCGGCGCCGTCGCAATCGGGCAGGGCGTAGTTCGGGAAGAGGTTGAAGAACGGCATCTGGTTCGGGAAGCGCTCCTTCACGCGGCGAACGAGCCTGCCGAGGTAGTCGTAGTCGAGCGCGGACGGCTCATCGCACGTCGCGATCATCGCGATGGCCGGATGATCGACGAACCTGTCAATGAAGGTGTCGACCATCGGTATGTCGCACCTGGCCCAGCGCTCGCCGTTCTTGAACCGCTTGGCACCGCCTGGCCAGGCCCAGTCACCCGGCAGCTGCCAGCCCATGGTGCACTTGACGCCGTACTTCGACATCCAATCCAGCACCTGTCGGCTCGGATGAGAGCCGATGAAGTCGATGCCGCAGTCCGCGATCTCCTTGATGTGATGCTCCTTGACGGCGAAGCCTGCGTCGACGAGGCCGGTCGTGCCGACGAGGAACCTGGAGCGGTCGAGACGGGGCGCCTTGGGAACGGTTTCGTTGACGGTGAGGCTGAGCGGCAGCCAGGTGCGGTAGGAGTTCGACGGAAGCCAGCGGTTGCCGGCGGAGGCGTAGTCGCAGAAGTGTACGGTCGCCGGGCCGCGCTGATCGGGGTTCTCCGCGTGCAGGCCGAGCGGCAGGCGCGCCGAGACGACCATCGCGATGCCCTCGGGACACGGCGAGCGTTCGAGGTTGAAGCCATCAAGCACGCGCGGAGATCTCGCCTCGGCGACCGTGACGCGCACCGCCTCGGAGAGGTCGCCGTCGGCGAAGCGCGAGTCGCGCGCGAGCAGCACGGGGCCGCGCGTGAAGGCGATGTGATGGTCGAGCTCGTGAGCCTTCACCGGCAGGCCGAACTTCAGCGTGATCACGTCACCGGGCTTCCAGGTACGGTCATGCGTCACGTAGCGGCCCCCGTTCAGGTAGCGCGCCTCGACGGACGTGCTGTTGATCTTCATCTCATTGCCCGCCGTCGTGGCCGGGATACGCACCGAGAGCTTGAACTTCATCGGCCTCGGGATGCGCAGGCGGATGTCCACCTCGCCGGTCTTCGGGTAGAGGGTGTGGGTCTCGAGCGTCACGCGGTCACCGGTCGCGGGCACGACGATCGATGCGCGGCTGGAGACGTGGTAGTTCACGAACACCTCGTCGCCCTTCGCCTGGAGAATCGAGCGCAGGAACGAGAGGAAGCCGCGCGGACCGTTGGCGTTGCAGCAGTTGGTGTGCATGCGGCAGTGCAGGTGGCCCTCGCTTCGCGTACCGTCGATCGGCGTGTAGGCGGCGAAGAAGCGGCCGTCCGCGCTGAGCGCGGCGAGATAGGCGTTGTAGAAGGTCTGCTCGAAGCGATCTGCCCAACGCGGGTCGCCGGTGATCGTCAGCAGCTTCTCGCAGAGGCGCATCCACGTGATCGTGACGCACGTCTCCTGCTGGCTCGCGAGAGGCTCGTGCTGGTGCACGGCGCCCTCGTACCAGTGCTCCTGGGCGGAGCCCGAACCGGCGAGGTTGATCTCGCGCGCGAAGATGTCCGCGGCCGTCGCGAGCGCGGCGTCGAGCAGTTCCGTGCGACCGGTCACCTCGTAGTACTCGATGAGCCCCTGGTAGCAGCTCATCATCTCGTAGGCCTTGCCGCGATTCGTCCGCACACCCGTCCAGATGCCGCTCGAGGGGATCGTGCTGCGGGAGAATGGCGGCACGCACTTGCGGGCGAGGTCGAGGAGGCGCGGACCGTCCTCGCGCTCGGTCATCTCCTTGACGATGAACGCGGCGAAGTCGAGGTAGCGCCTCTCCTTCGTGCGGTTGTAGAGCCACATGACGGGCTCGAGGACACTGCAGCTGGGCTGCCCGGCGTAATTGCCGGTCGCGGCAATCGTCGTCTTCGCGCCGGGGCCGACGGACTTGACGAGGTAGTCGCAGAGGCGGCGGCACGACGCGAGCGCCTTCGCCGCGCGCGGGTCGGACGCCGACTTCGACTCGGCCGCGATCATGTCCGCGTAATGGAGCAGGCCCATCATCGTGTACTTGATGCCCCAGACGTCCCAGGTGCCGGGAGCGGATCGGCGGGCCTCCGTGTAGTTGCCGAGGTAGCCGTCTGGCTGCTGGGCCGCGAGCAGGCTGTCGATGCTCGCGTCGATGCGCGCGTGAAGCTCGCGGCAGCCGGTCATCGTGCAGAACGGCGCGGCGGAGTGCATGTACTTGCCCCAGAACTCGGTCTGCCACAGCGAGGTCTCCGTGCGCTCATGATAGCACTGCACGAGGTAGACGGGGTCGGTGTCGAGCACGTGGTTGCGGAGCATCGCCTCGAACCGCTGGGCGAACGGGCCCTGCAGCGTCACGTCTCCGTCGCGGATCTCGGTGCGGAACTCCTCTTCCGCAGGCTTGTTCGCCGTCGCGGCCGCCGCAAGAAGCGCCGCCATCATCATTCCGGCTGTTGTCATTTTCCCTTTCCCCTTGTTGCCGACCTGCGGCCGGTGTGTCACCTGCTGAGAATCTCGTCCCTGACGGCGCGAGGCGCGATCTCGAACTGGTCGGGCTCCATCGAGTAGGAGGCCCGGCCCTTCGTGAGCGAGCGGATCGCCGTCGAGTAGCCGAACATCTGCGCGAGCGGGACGCGCGCGTGGATGACCTGCAGATCGCCGCGCATGTCCATGTCGAGGACGTTCCCGCGGCGCCCGTTCAGGTCGCCGAGCACCTCGCCGACGGATTCGGGCGGCGTCGTGATCTCCAGCTTCATGATCGGCTCGAGGAACTCCGGCGAGGCCGCCTCCGCCGCCTCGCGGAAGCCCATCATCGCAGCGGAGCGGAACGCCACCTCGTCGGACACCTCGGGGTCGACGAGCGTCGCCGAGACGCACGTGACCGCGAGATCCGTCATCGGGTAGCGGGCGAGCACGCCCGTCGCGATGCCGTCCTCGAGCCCCTGCCGCACGCAGTCCTGCAGCTTGCGGTCGGGGACGAGATTGACGAACTCGCGCGAGAGGTCGACCTTGCGGCCGGCGCCGCGCTCGAGCGGACGCACCTCGAGCGCGAGGGTGACCGCGTGGTGCTTTCCGCCGAGCTCGCGGTCGAAGGTGAATTCCGCAGTCGCGGGCGCGGTGACCGTCTCGGCGTAGGAGACCATGGGCTTGCCGGTGTTCGCGGCGCACTTGAACTCGCGCTTCAGACGGTCGACGAGGATCTCGAGATGCAGCTCGCCCATGCCGGAGAGAATGGTCTGGCCGGTCTCCTCGTCCTCGCGGAACTGGCAGGTCGGATCCTCCGCCGCGAGCGCCTTCATCGACGCGACGAGCTTGTCCTTGTCCGCCGAGCTCTTCGGCTCGATTGCCATGAACATGACGGGCTGGGGCGCGACGATGCGCTCGAGGTAGCAGGGCTTCATCTCGGCGCAGAGCGTGTCGCCGGTCGTCACCTCCTTGAGGCCGACGATCGCGCCGATGTCACCGGCCCGGAGCTCGTCCACCTCGATCTGGTGGTCGGCGAAGAGGCGCACGATCTTCATGATGCGCTCGCGCTTGCGCGTGCGCGGGTTGAAGGCGTTGGCGCCCTTCTTCAGGACGCCGCCGTAGACGCGCACGAAGAAGAGACGTCCGACATAAGGATCGGTGGAGATCTTGAAGACGAGGGCCGTGAGAAGTTCCGCGTCGTTCTGCTGGCGCGTGACTGCGGTGCCGGCCTTCAGGTCCGTCGCCGCGACGGGCGGGCGGTCGGCGGGCGAGGGCAGGTAGCGGCAGATTGCATCAAGGAGCGGCTGCACGCCCTTGTCGCGCAGCGAGGTGCCGCAGAGGACGGGCACGAACCGCCCGGCAACGACCTGGCGGCGGATGGCGGGAATGAGCTCGTCGCGCGTGAGGTCGCCGCGCTCGAGGTAGGCCTCCATGACGCCCTCGTCGAGGTCGGCGATTCTCTCGACGAGCTCAACGCGAGCGAGCTCGGCATCGTCCCTGAGCTCGGCGGGGATCTCCCCGACGGTGAATGTCTTGCCCTCGGTCGCCTCGTCGTAGACGATGGCCTTCATCTCCAGCAGGTCGATGACGCCGGCGAAGGCGTCCTCGCGGCCGATCGGCAGCTCGACGGGGCAGGCGGGTGCCTTCAGCTTGCCGCGCAGCTCCTCGACGACTCGCGAGAAGTCGGCGCCCATGCGGTCCATCTTGTTGACGAACGCGAGACGCGGCACGCTGTAGCGGTCGGCCTGGCGCCACACGGTCTCCGACTGCGGCTGGACGCCGCCGACGGCGCAGAAGACGCACACCGCGCCGTCGAGGACGCGGAGCGAGCGCTCGACCTCCATCGTGAAGTCGACGTGGCCGGGCGTGTCGATGATGTTGATCGTGCGGCCCTTCCATTCG
>CACYCW010000085.1 GCA_902773015.1 uncultured bacterium | reverse complement strand
AGCGGACATTTCGAGGATGACGGATTCCGTCTGCGAACGGACAAGGGCTCGCTGCTGGTCGAAGGCGGCGCGCGTTGCGGAGTTCTCTACGGTGTGTACGAGATACTCGAGCGCTTCGGCGGGTGCGGATGGTTTGCACCAGGCGTGGAGATCGTTCCGGAGGCCGATTCGCTTGCCGTACCGGACGACCTTGACGTGCGCGAAAAGCCGGCGTTCGTCCAGCGCGACTCGTCCTGGTACGACGTCAAGCACGACCGCGTCTTCGCCGCCCGGATGCGGCACAACGGCGTCAGGTCCAGCGGGGACGACCCGCGGCTAGGCGGGCCGAGCCCGCACCAGTTCGACAAGGTGCTTGGCAACTGCCACACGTTCCACAAGATGATTCCCGCAAAGCGCTATTTCAAGGAGCATCCGGAGTACTTCAGCGAGATAAACGGCGTCAGGACCGCGAACCCGAACAACGAGCAGAGTTCGCAGCTGTGCCTGACGAATCCCGACGTCGAGCGCATAGTCATATCGAACGTCATGGAGCGCATCCGCTCCAGTCCCGGCGTCAGGTATTTCGGAGTGTCGCAGAACGACACGCCGAACAGCTATTGTACATGTAAGGCGTGCAAGGCGATAGACGACGAGGAGGAGTCCCATGCCGGCACGGTGATTCGCTTCGTGAACCGGGTCGCCGAGGCCGTGGAGAGGGAATTCCCCGACGTCACGATAGAAACGCTGGCGTACCACTATTCGCAGAAGCCGCCGAAGCTGACGCGTCCGCGCCACAACGTGATGCCGTGCCTGTGCTCGATCCGATGCGACTTCTCGAGGCCGATGGTCGAGAGCCGCTACGGCGAGAACGCGAAGTTCCGCGACGACATCCGCCGATGGCGCGAAATATCGAGTCTTCTGTACGTCTGGGACTACCCCTCGAGCTACAGTTCCTACCTGATGGCCATGCCGAACATCCGCACGCTCCGTGAGAACCTGCGGTTCTTCCGCGACAACGGCGTGACGCACCTCTACGAGCAGGGCAACGGGCAGGGTCCGCACGGGTGGTTCGCGGAGCTCAAGGCGTGGGTTACGTCGAAGCTCGAGTGGAACCCCGACCAGCCGCTCGAGCCTCTGCTCGCCCGCTTCTTCGCCGGCTACTACGGAGCGGCGGCGCCTGCAGTGAGGCGGTATTTCGACGCTGTGAGCGAACAGTGCCTCAGGCGCGACGAGACCGTGGTCCCGCTGACCTGCGGCGAGTACGAGACCTCGGAGGCGTACCCGCAGGACTTCTTCGACTCGGTCGCCCCGTTTTGGGAGGAGGCGCTCGCGGCCGTCAAGGACGATCCGTTGCGTCGCGAGGTGGTGGAGTGGGGGCGCCTCTCGTCCGACTTCATCAGGGCGATGCGCTTCCGCGTCACACCGTCCGGCTCCAAGATCGCCTGCGTTCCGGCCGGCTACGCCGTGGACGGCGCGAGGCGGCTGGAAATGCAGGGAATTGTGCGGGGCCGTGTCCTGCCGCTTCTGGAACGCAAGCCGCATGTCCGCATCCGCGAGGGGGACGTGGTCAACGGCGATGCGATTGAGGCGCTGCGCGTTTTCGCCACCGCGCCTGCGCAGGAGGCGGTGGGGCCGGTCGTGGCGATCGAGGAGCGGCACGGAGGCATATCCTCGAAGGACCGCGGCGAATTCGTGGACGACCCTGCCGCAGAGGACGGCCGCGCCGCGTGGCTCACGCCTGGCGCGGGCTGGTCGTATCGGCTTTTCGTCTCGACGGGAATCGCGTGCGTCCCCGGCTCCAGCTGCAGGCTGCGCATCCGTGCGCGAGTCGTGAAGCGCGCCGATGCGGACGGCGTTGCGCTGAACGGCGGCGTATACAACCTGACCACAAAGAAGTACAAGACCACCAAGAAGTTCAAGGCGTCGGAAATGTCCGAAGGGTACGCATGGTACGACCTCGGCGTGTTCGCCCCGTCGTCCGACGACGAGATATTCGTATCGCCCGGTCTGCGGAATCCGGACGGCTCGCTAGCGTCGGGCGGGCTGTTCATAGACAAGATGGAGCTTTCGCTTGTCGATTCGCCGGCGGCGAGGGACACGCGCCCCTACGAGTTCAGGCTTGCGGACAGGAAGAAGGATTTTCGGGAGCCGTGCGCCGACTTCGAGAATGCCGCCGACTGGCGCGTGGAGGCATCTGACGCGGAGGCGACGTTTGAATGCAACGCCACGCGCATGCTGTTTGGCGCGAAGACCGGTGAGCTGCGCTACAGGGGCGCTGGAAACAGCCCGGTGGTGAGGCTTCTTCCGGAAAGGCCGATAAGGCCGCCGGACGGCGCAGACTCGTTGACGGTCTGGGTGCGCGGCAATCATTGGGGGCATGGCGCAAACAGGCAGTTCGACATTCCGTCGCCGGATCTTTTCGCGTCAGTCCGCCTCAAGGACGGATCGAAAAAGAAGTACAAGATCGCCAAGATGATCTGGCTTGACTGGCACCTTGTCGCGTTTCGCCTTCCGGACGCTGATGCCAGGATCGGAATGGACTCGTTCTTGGGCTTTTCGCTTGAGGGGGAGATGCAGGGGAACTTCCTGCCAATGCACTTCGACAACCTCGCCCTGTTCCACGACCCCCGCGGGCCTCTCTCCATTCAGCCGCGCGCCAAGCGCAACCTCAAGCCGATTCCGGACGCCGACCAAGGCATCAACACGGGCAGCGGCACCTTGCCATTCCCCATTCGCGAAGAGACGATCCTCCCGGCTGCGAAAATGGACGACGCGCTGGCGTTTTCGTGCGAAGAAGGGGTGGACGGGCCAGACTTCCGCGTTTCGCGTGATGGCTCTGCGCCGGTCCCCGTGTTCGCCGACGGTGGAGTAAAGGCGATCGTGTCGGACAATGGGCGTGCCGTGAGGCCAACGCGCGCCAGGCGGCTGGAGCGCCGGGCGGACGGCGGCGATACGGTCGAACGCTGGCAGTATTCCGCTCCGGGGGCCGAGGCCGTTGTCGTCTTTGCATACCGTCGCATGGGCAATTCCATGGTGGTTGACATGCGCGCGGAGAAGGGGACTGTGGCAGAGGTGTCCGCCGGCGACGTGGGGGGCGTGGACGTGCGCACTTCGTTCACGGTGCCGTATCTCGCATACGGGCCTGACGTTGCGCAGGGCTCCGATCCTCGCCGTGCGCCAGTCGTAGCCTTTGACGCGAGGGGAAGGAACGGAAAGCCCGCAACGTTGTTCAGGTACGCGGCGGGCGACTGGTACCGGTCGAACGCCAGCAGGATGGGCGGGGGGGCCGGCGCATCAGGCCGCATGACGCAGCGTTTCTACTACCAGCCGAAAAGCGACGGGAAGTACGTACCGCTCTCGGAGAGGATATTCATCAACGTAAGCACGAAGTTCGACGAGGTGCTGCCGTCCATACCGAACCCTCCTTCGCCACTGAAGCACATCACGGGCAAGAAGCTCTGGAGGGCGCATGCGTCGTCGGAGTCGCGCGAACGCGACCGGCTTTTCTGGCGCACGCTGCACCGCTACGGCATCACCGAGGTCATCGTCAACGACCACGAGACGATGTGGCGCGACGGCGGCGAGTCGTATACTTTCAGGACGTCTTTCGCGGAGAAGAAAGGAGGCGACAAGGGGCAGTACGACTACACCCGCTTCATGCGCGACGAACTTGGCTATTTCTACGGTCCGTACGACAACTTCTGGGACTATGCGCCTGTCAACGAGAACTTCACCTTCGACAACGTGGCGATGCGTTCCGACGGCTCCTACATGACGAGCTGGATGCGCTGCTATGCGCCCAAGGCCGTCACGGCGCCTGAATGGTCGGAGAGAATCGTGCCGGAAGTACAGCGGAAGATGAAGTTCAACACCTGCTACTGCGACTGCCACACCGCCGGCTCGCCGTGGTGCCGCACGGACTACGATGCGCGCGTTCCGGGCGCAGGAACGTTTTCGGCGGCCTTCTACGCCTTTGGCGAGCTGCTGCTCTGCCAGCGGCGCGACTGGCAGGGGCCGATATACTCAGAAGGCTCCACGCGCTATTTCTACGCCGGGCTCATAGACGGGAACTACGCGGACGACAGGGGGTACGCATTCCAACACCAGCCGTGGATAGTGGACTTCGACCTTCTGAAGCTCCATCCGCTTGAATGCGACTTCGGGATGGGCACGGTGTCGATGTTCTATCCGGACAACATAACGCTCCAGGAACGGCGCTACTACCTTCCGCACTTCAACTCCAAGGCGGAGCGCGAGGAGATCGTCGACAGGTATCTTGCCGCGACTGTCGCATTCGGACACAGCGGCTTTCTGATCGCGGAATATTGCTTTGACCCGCCGCGCAACTTCGGCCCGGCATACGGCCCGACCAGGTTCGGAAGGTTCGCGTTCGCGGATGGCATCCCGATTGCGTGGCGCAGCTACTACATGATCCAGTCCGCAGCCGCGAGATACACACAGTGCGACGTGGCGGAGATCGGGTACGTGAACGGACGCGGCGAGGTCGAACGCACTTCCGAGGCCCTGCTTTCCGGGACTGTCGCCCGCGACCAGATACATGTGCTTTACAAGGACGGGACCGAGGTCGCGTCCAACGGCAGCAGAAAGGAGCGCATGCGCGTGCGGATGGCGGACGGGCCGTTCGACCTGCCGCCGTGCGGCTACCGCGTGCGCAGCGCCGACGGCAAGGTGGTCTCCGAGTGCTCAGACCGCGGCGGACGGAAGGCCGACTATGCCGAATCGCCCGACTACATCTACATCGACGGACGAGGAAGGATGACGGAGCGCGCGAAGGCGAAGGCGGACGGTCCGGCCGTGTGCCGCATCCTCGCGGGCGGCTACGAGATAATACCATTTGGGGGAGCGCGGTGCTCGTTCAGGATAGACGGCGGCAAGGCTGTCGCGTTAGACCTCGACGGTCGTGAAATCGGCCCGGCGGAATCGCATGTCGATGCCTACGGCTGGTATTCCGTGAATCCGGTTCTGGGGGCGGTCAGCTACAGTGTGTCGCGCGGCCGCCGAATTGACTGAGATGCGCAAGGGAGAGAGGATGAAGTTTGCACTGAAGAGGGGTCTGGCGTCCGCTGTCGT
>CACYCW010000084.1 GCA_902773015.1 uncultured bacterium | reverse complement strand
CGGCGGTGTTTTCACGGATTGCGAAATCGACGGCAACGCGGTCGTCGGCGACGCCTTGAACTGGATCGGTGGAGGGGCAAGCTCCGCCACGCTCACCAACTGCGTCATCCGCAACAACTTCGTGTACGGCACGGGCATGGGGTCTGGAATCGCCGTCAGCAGCGCGTACGGATGCGTGATCTCGAACAACGTCAACGGAGCCTCGTCCGCGGTGAGCGCGGTGCGTCAGGTCAGCAAAGCAGGGCTCGTGAACTGCGACATCTTCGAGGGTGTCGTCGATGCGCAGGGCCAGCTTCTCAACTGCCGCATCCTGAACTGGACGAACGGCAACGTCATCGCGGAGGGAGCAAACGTCTACACGAACGGGCATTTCGAGGGTGGGAATGCCGCGATCATCAAATCGTGGTGCTCGCTCACGAACTGCCTGATCGCTGGCAACACGGCCTATGCGATCCTGACGGCCGGCCCCGTCGCCACTGCGCGCGACACTATCGCCGTCAACTGCACGTTCGCGGACAATCGCGTTGGATCCTACACGCATACGGGATTCACCTCGCCCTCGAACAGTTTCGTTGCCGTCAACTGCATATTCTCCGGGAATGCGACGAAGGACGGGACGCCGCGCGGCATCTACAGCAGCTACCGGTACTGCGCGCTTACGAACTGCCTCGTTTCGGGGACGATCTACCCGGCAATGGAGTACCCGCCCTACGAGACGATTACCGGCAGGTCGGCGCGGTTCGACTCCGAGAACGCGGAACACCCTTATTCGCTGAGGTACGTCTCGCCGGGACGCAATGCGGGGCTGGTGCAGGACTGGATGACGGGCGCGAACGATTTGCGCGGCGATCCGCGCTATCCGCGGCTCAGGGACGGACTGGTCGACATGGGGTGCTACCAGTGCTGGCTCGATCCTGCAGGGCTCTTCCTGCTTATCCGCTGACATCATGGGAGGGAGTTCCAAATGCTTTCTGGTGCCAAAACGCTAGGTTGTGCGTTGCTGGGTGCCGTGGCGCTGGCGGCGCCCGCGGCCCGGGCGACCGTTATCGACGGCTCCTACTCGATCGTCGTGCCGAACTACGATCGTTCGGGTCTGCCGGGTGACATCGTCAAGGCCGCAAGACATTTCGCCGCTGCGCTGAAGGAGGGGACCGAACTCGACCTCCCCGTCGTCTTCCTGGCGCGGCACAGGCAGGGCCCCGCGATCTATCTCGGCATCGAGGCTGCGACGAACGCGGGTTTCCGCATCGAGGGCGGCAGGGACTTCTCGAACGTGATCGCCGAGAAGGACGGCAGCGTCTATCTCTTCGGCAACGATCGTGCGCTCCATCCCGGCATCGGGAGGAACGGCTATATGCATACGCCGATTCCGACGCTGAAGGCCCTTGTCCGTTTCATGGAGAAGTATCTCGACATCCGCTTCCTCGCGCCCGGTGAGACGGGGTGGGATGTCCCGAAGGTCGAGAAGGTCGAGGTGCCGGCGGGCACGTACGATCGGCAGGATCCGGTTCTCGAATTCTGCCCGCCCTGCTTCGGTGGGCGCGATCCGCTCTATGACATGGCCTCCGGCATGTTCGGGCGCGGGCGCTTCTACACGTATGGCGGTCACACGTACCCGAAGGCCTGCCCGCCCTCGAAGTACTTCAAGGAGCATCCAGAGTACTTCGGCCTCGTGGGCGGCCGGCGCGTGGGGGTCCCCGAGGGCAATCCCACGCTGTGCATCTCCAATCCGGCCGTGGAGGACCTGATTGTGGCGGAGATGAAGCGCCGCTACGAAGAGGGGAACGAGGTGGTGCAACTGGCGCAGCAGGATGGTTGGCAGTACTGCGAGTGCGCGAATTGCAAGGAGTTCGAGGGCGGCGAGGGGACAGATCTGGGCGAGAAGATCTGGCGTTTCCACCGGCGGATCGCCGAGCGGATCGAGAGGGAGTGTCCCGGGAGGATCGTCCACATCCTCTGCTATTCGGCGACGCTGAAGCCGCCGAAGACGTTCCGCAAGTTCCCCTCGAACGTGATGATCGAGCTCTGCCACGTGAGCCGCGCCCAGCTCGAGGAGTGGCGCGGCTACGACGTGCCTCAGGGCTTCACGGCCTACATATACCTCTGGGGCGGCTACCAGCCGCTCGGCTTCACGGCGAAGCGCAGCTACGTGCGCTGCCATGACTTCGCGAAGATGCTCGTGGAGTATCCGATGCGTGGCATCTACCGGTGCGGCTACGGCGAGCTCTTCGGGCTGGAGGGTCCGGCCTACTGGGTGTTCAACCGAACGCTCGAGAACCCTGCGGCGGACGTGGAGGCGCTTGTGGACGAGTACTGCCGCCGCGCCTACGGCCCCGAGTGCGCGGAGAGCATGCGCAGGTTCCACGACTACATCGACCGCCGTCTGCGCGGCGTCAACCTCATGGAGGGGGACATGGACTTCGGCGCGATCAGCCCTGGGCGCGACTGCCGCGATGCGCGGCCGGGCAACGCGCTTGAGGAACTGGCGTTTGTCTATTCGCCGGATGTCACGCGCCTTGCCGAGAATCGTCTCCGCGTGGCCGAGCGGGCGGTCGTGGGGGAGAAGCGCAGGAAGCGACTCGCGCTCGTGCGCACGCAGTTCGACTATGCGAAGAACCTGGGCCACATCGCCGTCCTCTACGGCGCGTTCCGCATCGCCCCGAGCAAGGCGACGCTCGCCCCGCTCCTGGATGCGGTCGATGAGCGCAACCGCATGCTCGACGACTTCTTCAAGGGCGGTGTCCGGGGCCTTGCGCGTTCGCCGGAGGGCTGGCCCGAGGTGCTGGTCATTGGCGCAAGGGATCGGGATTCCCTGATGACGAACGGACGGCTCCTCGCGACGCTCGGGGCTCCGGTCACGTGGGATACGGAGATCCTGCGGAAGTCGGGACAGTTGCCGGGAGCCTTCGTGAGGACGTGCACGGTGCCGCGCGTCGCCGCGGCTCCTGCCGGAATGGATTTCGAATCCGGCGAATGGGCGAAGGCTGGATGGAACGACCTCGCGGGGCTGCAGCTTGAGCGCTTTCCGCAGAAGGCCCGTTTCAAGCTGCTGGCCGGCCCCACGGCGCTTCATCTGGCGGTGGAAAGCGATCTGGCTGACAAGGACGTCCCGGTCGCGATGGAGCATGATGCGCGGCTCTGGTCGATCGAGAACCTGGACCTCATGATCGCCCCGCATGGCGGGACAAATCCCTACTATCACTTCGTCTTCGGGCCGCACGACCAGTCTGTTTACGATGCCGCCTACGGGCTCGTCACGGATCCACTTGACCCGTACTTTCGCAAGCCGGATGAGCGCTGGAATTCGTCGGTCACCGCGCACAACGCGGTGGGTGGTGGCACGTGGCGGGTCGTGATCGACATTCCCTACGCGGACCTGAAGGCGAGGGCGCCGAAGGCCGGTGACGTGTGGCGATTCAACCTCGGGCGCGACACGAACAAGAACCGCCGCCCGCGCCGCGACGTCCAGCTCCTCTGGAACCCGAACCTGATGTCACGCAGCTTCATCGCCCCTGATGCCATGGGACGGCTTGTCTTCGGCGGAGAGATGGAGAATCAAGGAAAAGGAAAAAGAAATGAATGATAAATGTGATCGACGTGAATTCTTGAAGCTGGGCGCGGCGGGGGCCATTGGCCTCGCGGGCTGCGCCACCCCGTTCGCCAAGAAGACCGTTCCGCCCTGGACGGGCACGGACGAGATTCGCTGCCTTCTGCTGCATCTCGGTCACAACATGTGGTGCGAATGGCTTCCGGAGGACGTGCAGAAGACGGCGAAGATCCTTCCGCGATACGTGCCGGACTGTGAACTGCGTTCGCGGGACGACCTTTGGCTCCAGGCGACGGATCACATGGCGAAGCGCGGCTACAACATGCTGGTCATCGACGTCGGCGAGGCGCTCGTCTACCCCTCGCATCCCGAACTCGCCATCACCGGCAGCTGGACGCCCGACAGGATGCGCGACGAGGTGATCCGCCTGCGCGGTCGCGGCATCGAGGCAATTCCGAAGCTCAACTTCTCCGCGACACATGACGGATGGCTGAAGGACTACCACCGCATGATCTGCACGCCGAAGTACTACGAGGTCGTGCGGGACGTGATACGGGATGTGGTGGAGGTGTTCGACACACCGCGGTTCATCCATCTCGGCTGGGACGAGGAGCGCGCGGAATGGTCCGGCAACCGCAACTACTTCGTGATGCGTGCGGGCGATCTCTGGTGGCATGACTTCCTCTACACGGTGAAGTGCGCAGAGGATTGCGGGGTGCGTCCGTGGGTGTGGAGCGACTGCGGTCCGCACAAGCCCGAGTACTTCGATCGCTGTCCGAAGGGCGTGCTGCAGTCGCCTTGGTACTACGACGCGTACAACGCGAAGCTCTCGATGGACAAGAAGGAGAACCCGCACTGGTGGAAGCTGCAGAACATCCTCGACCTTGATCGACATGGCTTCGAGCAGGTGCCCTGCGGATCGAACTGGGTCGGGCATGTTCGGCGGCATCTGAAGATGGATGCCGACGATGTCATGGGCCTCGTGGTGAAGTTCTGCCGCGAAAGGGTGAGCGCGAAGAGCCTGAAGGGCTTCCAGATGGCGCCGTGGGCCTCCTGTGATACGGAGGAGAACCTCCAGAAGGTTCTCCGCGGGACGGATCTCCTGGCGGACGCGCTTCAGAAGGCCTGATCTAACAGGAACGAGGACAATTAGAATTCTGAGTGGCGATGGAAATGAAACAAGACATCGAAAGGCGTGATTTTCTGAAGGGAACGGCCTGGATGGGTGCGGCGGCAGTTGCCGCCGGCGTCGTGCCGCCCGCAGGGAATGCGGCGGCCCCTGGTGACGCGAAGACAGGATGTCTTCGGGAGCCGGCACGGGAGATCCCCGTGAAGGGCGCGTTCGATGTCGTCGTCGCGGGCGGCGGACCGGCTGGTCTCGCGACGGCCGTCACGGCGGCCCGGGCGGGGCTCAGGGTAGCGCTCATCGAGTGCCATGGGCAGCTCGGAGGCATCTGGACGAGCGGGCTCCTCTCCTGCCTGATCGGCTTCAACGACAGTGACTTCGACCGCGAGATCCTCTCCCGTCTCGATCGCTACGGCGCGCGCCGCACGCGGCGGCCGACGGACCGCCAGTGCTTCATCTACGAGCCCGAGTACATGAAGCTCGTCTGCGAGGATCTCTGCCGCGAGGCCGGAGTGCGGGTGCGCCTGCACACGGCGGTCGTCGCCGCCGTGCGCGAGGCGGACGGCAAGCGCCTCCGGGCGGTGGTGACGGAATCGAAGAGCGGACGCGAGGCGTGGCTCGCGCGGCACTTCGTCGACTGCACGGGTGATGGCGATCTCGGCGCGCTCGCGGGCTGCGGCTTCGACGTGGGCGGCGATGCGCCGGGCGATCCCGAGCAGCCAGGCTCCCTGATCGCCCTCGTCACGATTCCGGATGACCGCGGCATCCTCAAGTGCATCGCGAACGAGCACTCCAATTACGACGACAAGGGCGCGCGCATCCACGACTCCAAGTACGTGCTGCACGATGAGCTCCAGCGTGTCGGCATCACGCCGTCCTACGGGCACCCGACGCTCTTCCGCGTCCATCCCCACATCTATGCGCTCATGGCCAACCATGAGTACGACGTGCCGGTCGATGACGCGGACGCGATCACGGCCGCGACGTTTCGCGCACGGCGCGAGATCTTCGAGATGACGGACGCGCTCGTTCGGCGCGGTGGTGACGCATGGAAGGGGTTTCGCATCGTCGCCACGGCGGAACAGCTCGGCCATCGGCGGGCGCGTCGTCTGCACGGTCGCTACACGATCACGCTCGACGACTGCCTCCAGGGACGGAAGTTTCCAGACTCGCTTTGCACCTGTTCGTTCTGCCTTGATGTGCACGCCGTCTCGAAGGCGATGAACCGCATTCGCCCGGCGGGCTCGCCCGATCGCCTGAGATCCCGCCCCTACCAGATTCCGCTGCGCGCCTGCCGCGCGAAGGATCTCGACAACCTCTACATGGCCGGACGATGCATCTCGGGCGGGTTCCTGCCGCAGTCCAGCTACCGCATCACCGGCCCCGCGATCGGGATGGGCGTGGGCGTCGCCAACGAGATCGTCCGCCTGACCCGTGGATCGTGAAGGGACGGCATTCCCACTGACACGGCATTTTTGCTATACTATCGGAAGACTAAGGCAAGGAAAGGTTCACAATCATGTCCATTCTCCAGCAAAAGGACTTCGATGCGCGCCTCGCGGCCGCGCGGGAAGTCGCTCGCAAGAACAAACTCGACGCGATCATCGTGTTCTCGACCGAGTCGGAGCCGGCGCAGGTGCGCTACTTCTCCGACTACTGGCCGAGCTTCGAGACCGCCGCGGTGCTCATCCCCGCGAAGGGCGATCCCGCGCTCGTCATCGGACCCGAGTCGCTCACGTTCGCCTCGGCGCGCTCGAAGATCGCCAACATCATCCAGATCATGGACTTCCGCGAGTCCTCGCAGCCGGAGTATCCGGGTTCGAAGCTGCCGACGTGGAAGGACGTTGCGAAGCGCTACGGGCTCAGGAAGGTCGGCCTCTCGGGCTACTATCTCTTCCCTCACGTGATGATGGTGAATCTCGCGCGGGCCGTGGGCGGTCTCAAGAACGTCATGCCGGCGGATGATGTGGTCCGCCCGCTGTACATGAAGAAGTCGCCGGCGGAGATCCGCTGCATCAAGGCTGCGGCGAAGGCGAGCGAGGCGGGCTTCAAGGCGATTCTCGCGGCGATCCGGCCGGGCATGACCGAATCGGAGCTCTGCGGCATCGCGACCGCGGCGATGACGGCGGCCGGAGCTGAGACGACGGGCTACCCGATCTGGTGTTGCTCGGGGCCGAACTCCAACCAGGCGATCTCCCGCCCGACGCTCCGCAAGGTGAAGCGCGGCGAGATCATCCATTTCTCGATTGGCGCGAAGGTCGAGGGATATTCGGCGTCCATCGGGCGTCCGGTCGTGCTGGGCAAGTGCCCGAAGGCGACGCGCGAGTTCCTGCAGGTCGGTCTCGACGCGGCGAACATGACGTTCGACGAGATGCGTGCGGGACGCAAGTCGGGCGAGGTCGCCGCGAAGATCCACGAGTATATCAAGTCGAAGGGTTACGGTGACACGATCCTCTACGGACCGGCCCATGGCTGTGGCGAGATGGAGTGCGAGTATCCGTTCCTTGAGACGAGCTCCACCTACACGCTTGAGGAGGGCATGACGTTCATGCAGGACATGTTCCTCCACCGCGGCGCGCAGGGCTTCCGCTGGGAGGACGGTCTGCTCGTCAAGTCGAGGGGACCGGCGGAGATGCTCTCCAGCTACGGTCGCAAGATCAACATCCTCGACCGCTGACCGTTATGCGCCTTATGTTGCTGACCCTGGCGCTTTTCGCACTGTCTGCGTCGGCGGCGAGTAATCTCCTAGTCCGCACGGACTTCCCCTCCGACGGACTGGGCGGCGTCGCGGACTGGTCGCTTGTCTTTGGCGTGGCTGATGGGAAGGGCTTTACGCGCGAGCCCGGCGTTGGACCGGGCGGCGCGGATGCGGTTCGGATCGACTTCCGCGAGACGAACTACCTACGGCAGGAGGGCATCCGTCTTGTCGCAGGCGAGCCCTATCACGCCAGCGTCTGGGTGCGGACGCGCCAGTTGCCGACTAATCACACCTATCGGCTTCTCGCATGGCCGCGCCCGTGGTCGACGCAGTTCATCGCCGCGCGCTTTCCGGCGGACACGGCCGGCGAGTGGCGGCTGGTGGAGTGGCGCGGCGTCGCGACCGAGAGTAGGGAGGGAACGTACTCGTTCGCGATCGCCGGTGGAGCTCCTGACGCGCCGCCGAGCGCGTCGCTGGAGATCGCCGCGCCTTCTCTCGTGCCCGACTCGCTGGCGGCTGCGGCGAAGAGCGCCCCGCCCGAGCAGACGCGCACGATCCGCCCGCGCATCGTACCGATCGATCCTCTCCTCGCGCAGGTCGACCAGGCGGACTGCGCCATCACGTTTTACTATCCCGGCGATCTTGAGCTGGGCCTCGCCGCCTACGAACTCGTCGCCGTCTTCGACGGCTCGGCGCTTCCCGCGCAGCCGATCGGCGCCGATCGGCGTGTCCGCGTCGATTTCGGCAAGGGTCGCTCGCTCGGCGAACATCGCATCGAGGTTGCAGTCCGTGAGTGCGCGAGCGGGCGGGAGATCGCGCGGGACGGCTATCCGATTCGCGTTCGGTCCTTCCCGACCGTCCCGCCGCCGCGGCGTCTCAACAACCTGGTTGCCGAGATCGTCCGCCAGCCGCTCAAGGACGGCGACATCAGCTTCGGCCTTCGGCGCGACGGCTGGCTATTCATCGGTCTTGACGCCGACCTGCCCGGCGTCACGGTCTTTCTCGACGGCATCGGTATCCCCGTCCTGCGGCATCGCGAGGGCGAACCGATGGAGACGATGCGCTACGTCGCCGCCGGGCGGCATAGGCTTCGGGTCGAGGGGAGCGCCGACCGCGCGGCGACGATCGTCGTGCGGAGCGTCAAGCGCATCGTTCACAGCTCGCCGAACTTTGATCGGAGCCCATCCAACCTCGACCGCTGGTGGTTGTTCAACGACTTCTACAGCCGTTTCGGGATGCTGAATTTCTTCAATGTGGCGCTTGGCTGGGAGGCGAGTCGCAATGGCTTGCGCCCGATGGACTCGTCCATTCCGTATCTGGAGGAGCGCGGCTGCTGGGCCGTCTCGTCCGTCGCCCTGACGCCCTGGGATGAGCGTCGTAACGACCCTGACGCGATCGTGCGCTTTCTCACCGGTCTGCGCGGTTACCGCACGGGGCTTGACCTGATTCTCGACGAGACCTCCATCGCCTCGCCGCGTCTCTCGAAGACGGCGTTCGCCGAAGGGCTGTGGCGGCTAATTGACGGTGTCCCCGCTGTGAACGTGTTCTACAATGACGCGGTCGACCATGTCTTCACGGACGCGGCGGCGCACGCGACCGAACTGGCGGCGATCGTCAACTCCGGCGAAGGGCGCGGCATGATCCATCCCGAGACCTATGCTGCGGCGCTGGCCGACGAGCGCGACGCGCGGCACTGGGAAGGGCACTTCCTTGAGTTTGCCAAGTCGGTGGGGCGGATCGTCCCCGCAGCGCGTGACCGAATCGTCTGGTACTTCGGCACCTTCCTCACGCTCGGCAACTGGACCGACTGGCCCTGCCCCGAGGCGGATATCCGCGTCATGTACGCGCGGTTCTTCCATCGGATCGCGACAGACCCTGAATACGCGCCGTACATCGGCGGCATCGCGGCGGGGAACTTTCGGTCGACGGACGAGGACGTTGCGCGCTGGATGAGAAAGCTCGTGCGCTACTATGCGATTGAGGGAGGGACGGAGTACCTGCCCCCGAAATACGGTCTCACCTACAATCCGGGGCACCTGCGGAACTGCGATTTCGCCGAGGGGCTCACCAACTGGACCGTCCGCACGGCGGCTGCCGATTCCCTCCGGGCGCTCCACGTCAAGAACTACGGCAACGCGCAGCAGGAGCGCAAGAAGGCGCCGCGCGGAACGGGTGACGGGCTGGCGCTCTTCATCCGTTCCGCCACCGCGCCGAACCGCCTGTCGCAGACGGCGCACGGGCTTGAGCCCGGCAAGATCTACTCGCTCACCTATTGCACCTCGGATTACGATGACTTCAAGAGTCCGCACGCGGTCAAACCCGACTTCGGCTGCCGCGTGGTTCTCGACGGGGCGCGGCCGATTCCCGAGCTGGGTTACGCGCATACGAGTTCGCGCAAGCCCGGCTTCAAGACGTGGCGGGGCGTCCCCACGCCGCTGTGCGTGACGCGACGCATTGTCTTCACTGCCGATCGCCCGGATGTGACGGTGACGTTCACCGACTGGGCCGAGGACGGGCGGTTGGGTGCGCCCGCAGGCTCGGGCGTTCTCCTTAACTGGATCCATCTGCATCGCTACTTCCTTGAGCAGCCGACCGACCTGGACGCGCTCATCGAGACCTTCGGCAGACCAAGGGTGAAATGATGAAAGG
>CACYCW010000083.1 GCA_902773015.1 uncultured bacterium | reverse complement strand
GACCCGAGCCCGGCACGTACAGCTGCACGCTCTATCTGCTCTACAGCGCCGACGGCGATCCCGATCACGGGGCCGAGACCATCTCCTCCCCGATCCAGGTCGTGGTCGGGTGAGAAATGGTTGAGCGCGGGCCGAGCCGCCGTTCGGCAGGGGCCGACGTTCCGTCGGCCCCTGCCGATTACCCCGCCAACGTTGGCTGACGGGCTGATGCACAATTGACTTCAACTGTGATTTTATTGACGTTTTGCGCGCAACACGCGAATTCGGCAAAAGCAAAAGCGGGGGGCGACGACGGTATAAGCCTACCGCCAACTGATGGTCGCCGTGCCGGAGGAGGGAACCGGCAGGCGGTAGAGGCCTTTCGCGACGGCCACGGCGCCGACAGGGGCGCCGAGCGTGTCCCTGTAGGCCACCGTCGCCGGGGCCGCGAACTCGACCAGCACGCCCGTGGCACCAGTCGCGTTCACCAGGATGACCGGCCGATCCGCCGCACCGGTCCGCACGCACACATCGCTCGAATACGCGGCGATCACTCGCTCCGTCGCGCTCTCGCCCTCGATCCACGTGTAACCGTTCTCCGGGTGGTGCGGACGGAACGCCCCCTTCACGAGCGCATCCCGATGCTCTCGCGTGAAGGCGATCCATCGACGGATCACCTCGCGATGCGCCGCGGGGGCCTTCTCGAGGATGACCGAGTACTGGATCGTCGAAAAGAGCGCATTCAGGATCGGCAGCGCCGCACCCTCCGGCGTCTCGTCGCGGCTCCAGACGAGCATGTCCGAGTGCACCGCGAGCGGACCGGAGGTGAGCCGGAGATCACAGATCCGCTTCCGGTTCGCGCAGGGGTCGGCCGGGCAGTCCGCGCAGCGCATCATGTTGCCGTACTGCAGGATGGCCGGCCCCATGTAGCTCTGGCGGAATTCGACGAGCACGTCGGGATTGATCTTGCGTAGACGCGTCAGCACGTCCTTCATGAGCCGGTTCACCGCCTCGGACAGCGAACGGTAGTCGCGACCGGCATAGTCGTCGGCGAGCGCGGGGTCCTTGCCGGAAAGCGTGAACGAGTCGATGAAGTCGAGTTTCACGCCATCGAACCCCCATTCGCCGATGACGCGCTCATAGGTGGAGATCAGGTATTCGCGCACCTCCGGGAACCGCGGGTCGAGAATGCCGGTATCGCCGTCCTTCAAGAGCATCTTCCTGAATCGCGGGTAGTTCTTCGCCTCGTTGCCCATGTGCGGCACGGCGAGCCAGAGCATGTACTTCAGTCCCGCGCGATGCACCGCCGCGACGTGCGCCTTCATGTCGGGGAATCGGCTCGGCACCGGCATCCAGTCGCCGGTGGCGCTGTAGAAGGTGCGGCTGTCGACCTTCTGCCAGCCGTCATCGAGAATCATCGTGCGCATGCCGAGCGCGGCGGCGAGGCGCGCCTCGCGCTCAAGCTCGTCGGCGTGGACGTCCTGCAGGTAGGCGTACCAGGTCGAGTACAGCGGCTCGTAAGCGGCCTCGGGAACGGGCGCGGGAACGAAGCCGTTCTTGCGGACAATCCACTCGGTGCAGTCCCGCACGGTGTCGGCGAAGCCGCGCCCACGACAGTCGAGCATCACCGACACCTCGTAGGCGTTCGTCGCCACCGCGGGACGGGTGAAGAACTCACAGCGGCCGACGATCTCGCACGTGCGGTCATCGGCGTAGAGTCCGAACTCGATTTCGTTGAGTGCCTCTGAGCAGGCGAGCGCCACGGGCGCGATCTCCTGCGAGTTGAAGCCGACGGCGATCGGCGTGTCGTGCGCAAGGTGCGAACGGTACTTCGCATGCCAGCTCCACCAGAGCTGCGGCCAGAGGTGGCAGCCGTCCATCCCAAAGTTGCTCGTCCAGACATTCTGGACCCCAGCCCCGGGTACGCGGAAGAACACGCCGAAGCGCGGTGGTGTCGCGTTGGTGGGCGAGGCGAGGCGCACAGTCACCACGTCGCGACCGGCATCATCCGACTCCTTCACGTCGAACTTCCAGCCGCCCGGATCGTTGCACGTCACCTCCACGACACCCGCGCGCGGCGCGACGACGCCAGCGATGGTGCGCGCCTTGTTGTCCATGTCAGTGGCAGTCGCAACACCGACAACGAGCGCGGCGGCGACACAGAGCAGTTCGCTTTTCATGCGACGTATTATAGCATATTTTCACATCCCGTTGAGATTCCCCGGGCAAACGAACGAAAACTTTGCTATAATGTCTTCAGTCATGGTGAGGCGAAGACAGGTGTTCATCAATTCGGACGCACGGGGGCTGACTCTGCTCGCGGTCGCTGTGTACTCGTTGCTGAAGACCAGCGACCCGTCGAAGCCGATCACCGTGTTCATCGCCCACGACCAGGAGTTCCTCGACCGCGGCTGCGCTGCGCGCATCCGCGAGATCGCCGCACGCTTTCCGTTCGCCTCGGTCCTCTTCGGCAACCTGACCCCGGTGCTCGCGCAATACCCAGATGTCTTTGCCCCCGGACTCGAGAAGGCGATGATGTGGGCCTTTCCGCTCTGCGAACGGCTGTTGCCTGCTGACATGACCGGCAATATCGTCTATCTCGATCTCGACATGGTGATCCGCAAGGACCTCGGCGAACTCTACGACATGGATCTCGCCCGCGACGGGATGATCGCCGCCGCGGTGAGCGAAAGCCGCCGCGAGAACCTGCCCTACCTCATCGCGGCCGAATGGCCTGAGTCCGCCGGCTACGCCTTCAACAACGCGACGTGCGTCGTCGACCTCGACCAGTTCCGCCGCGAGCACCTCACCGACAGGATGCTCGCATGGCGCCGCCGCCACCGCGACCATCACTATACCGACCAGGACGCGCAGAACGTCGCCTACGGTTCGCGCACGAAACGCCTTCATCCGAAATGGAACTACACGGACGGATGGCTCGAACGCATCGTGAAGCAAAACCCCTTCGCGCGCGAATGGCGCGTCTTTCCGCCAAGGGAGATCCTCGAGGCGATTCTGGATCCGTCGATCATTCACTACATCGGGCCGCGCAAGCCAACGGCCTGGACCCATCGCCCGGAGCGCCGCCTCTACCGAAGCCTGATGAACGAGCTGGGGCTCCTCGGGAACGGACGGCTCCCCGGGGAGACTGTGCCGCGCATCCTCCTCGGCTGGCTCTTCGACGCCTACCACTCGGTCCTGAGGCTCTACGCGCGACTGCTCCTCGGAATCATCCGCTTGAGGGACAGGTAGAACCTCGCGCGATAGAGGAGATTGATCGTCTGGAGGAGCCTCGGCGAACGGTCGCGGACCTTCTGGTAGATCTTGCGCACCAGCAGTCCGTCAATCGCCGTGAGCCAGTCGTCCGGCGGATACGGCAGATGCCGCACGGCGAGCGTGAATCGCGCGAGGATGGTCCTCTTACGCCCCTGCTCAAACCATTTCAGGTGCTCCGCCGCGCAGACGACATAGCGCACGATGTCATCGGCGGGATAGCCGCCGCAGAACTCCTCGAGATCGAAGAACCCGCTGAGCGTACCGTTCGCGAAAAGAAAGTTGCCGTGGTGGAAGTCACCGTGTATGACACCCAGTCGTTCGGGACGATAAGCCGCCTCGTCCCGCGGCAGCTCGCGCTCGATAAGCCGCCGAAGCCAACCGCCGAAGGGGCCCCGACACTGTCTGAGCGCAACCTCGCGCCATTCCGCGATCGGATCGGGCGGAGCGATCATGGTCGCCTTCTGCAGGACGGCGGAGAAAGCCTGATACTCGTCGAGGAAGGCAATGAACTGCGCTTCGGTGAGCTCGTCCGGAAAGCGCCGCTCTCCCGCGCACCAGGTCAGGCAGATGACGTTGTAGCCGTGAAAGGTCGCGGGGCATTCCCGCTCGAAGAGCCGATGTGCGGCCTTCGTTCCCGCCGTCTCCTCGAGATGCCGTACAAGATGATCGAACATCCGCTGACGGCTCGGCGGCGAGCACTTGACAGCAAAGGCCAACCCATCCGTCTCGCGCACCGCCTTGAAGTTGAGCGCGCTTGCGCCATCCAGTCGTTCAAGCGAACGGAGGGCGAACCCGAGCGCATGCTCCAGCGTCTCCTTGAGTTCCCGTGTCTCGAAGTCCTGTCGCATCGTCACTTGAACCTCGCGTAGATACGATCGTTCGCCTCCTTGGAGAGAAATGGGAGAATCGGCTTGAGAAACGGATACCACCACGGCCGCCCCGTGAGCTTGACGAGCGGAAGCTCCAGGACCTTGAGCGGTTGCTCTGCGCGACGGATCGCAAGCCACACGAGAAAGAGCCGCTCGACGAGGAACGCCGGCGCACGCGCCTGGTCACCCTCCTTTGCACCACCCCACTCCCAGCGGCTCTCGAAAGCGCGGCAGAGCGAGAACGCCCAGTCCATGAAATCCATAAAGAGCTCGCGCCGCATCACGAACTGGAGCTCCATCGCCAGCCGCCCGGAGCCGAGCGCCTCGTCAATCGCGGCGGTGCGCTCCGGATGGCGTTCGCGGATGAGCGAAACGAACCGATCGAAGTCATCGATGTTCGCCGGGTGCGCGTCAAGGTATTGCGCGCGCACGGTGGGAAAGCCCGAGTCCGTCACGCCGCGCATCACGAGGTCGGCGCCGCCGATTCGCGCGAGGATCTCATCGGCTCGGTAGTGGCGGTCAAAGACGCGGCGGAAGCGGCGGTAGGAGACGCGACGGGTGCGGCCGCGGCAGAAGTCGGAGAAGTCGAGAAAGCGGCGGTAGTGGCTGAAGCCGACGTAACGCAGGCTCTGGTGAGCGGGGAGGTAGTTCTTCCAGACCCAGTACCAGGCGGTCATCTCGCCATAGCGCGCGTTCTCGGCGGAAATGCTTTCGCCAGAATCATCCGCTAGGATGCCAAGGTCGATGCCCGTCCGCGCGCGCCCAGCCTGAATCGGCTCGACACAATCCGACCACCAGATTGGCCGGCGGTCAAAGTAGACACAGAATATCCTAATCGTTTCCTCTGTCATGCGATACCGCGAATTCCAGCTGATATTCGGTTCGATGCAAATGGTCACATGGGTGCAAAAAAAGAGCCGGCGACGTCCTACTCTCGCACGGGCGAGTCCCGCACTACCCTCGGCGATGGGGCCCTTGACTTCCGTGTT
>CACYCW010000082.1 GCA_902773015.1 uncultured bacterium | reverse complement strand
GATCTTCGCGGCGGCGAGCTTGGTCTCGGCGTCGATGGTGGCGATCGTCTTCTTCGTCTCCGCCTCGATGGTGGCCTTCATCTTCTGGGTCTCCTGCTCCGTCTCCTTCTCGAGCTGCTCGACCTTGGCCATCTCGGTGTTGAGCTCAGCGCGGCGTTTCTCAGTCTCCTGCTGCGTCTTGTTGGTGAGGTCGCGCTCCTTGGCGACGGCGGCGTCCTGGATCGGCTCGAGAATCTCGGCCGGCACCTCGACGTGGCGGACGATGGCGTTCCTTACGATGATCGACTTCTCCTTGAGGACGCGCACGAGTTCCTCGGTCATCTCGGTCTGGAACTTCTGCCGTCCCTCGCCGTCGATGAACTCGCGCGCCTTGTAGTCCGAACCCTTCATCCGTGAGATCGAGAGTATCTGCGGCATGATGATCTTCGAGACCACCGCCGGAAGGTCGCCGTAGAGCATGTAGATGCGCGAGATGCTCTCCGGCATCAGTTCAAACTCAACGGTCATGTCGAGCATGATCGCAAAGCCGTCAGAACTCGGGAACTGCACGAACTGGTTCATGCCGAACGCGACTGAATCGGGCTGCTGGGGTTGCACGGCCGACCGTTCACCGCGAGTCACCGGGGCTTGCGCAGCCGCTTCGGGCGCCCGCATCCCCGCCATCTGCGTCTCGGACCTCCGCCTGAAGTCCATTCCAGACCGAGATGCCGGGGCGCGCTTGGCGACCGGGGCGCGCGAGAGCGAGCCGAGCGAGGACGAGAAGTTGCTGCGCGCGGACTTCTCGTCGACGATGCCGAGGTCGGCGTTGTTGGTGACGTACTCGGCGCGCTTCTGCACCTGCTTGGCCAACGTCTGCCGCTGGAGCTCGTCGAGTCCGTTGGCGCTCTGGCTCTGCGCCTTGGTGAGCACCACCGTACCGGACTTGCCGACGATGGAAACCTGGTTCATGCCGATCTCGACGACGTCGACCTGATAGGCGCGCGGGTTGACGTAGTAGAGACCAGGCTGCAGTACCTTCTCCATCACGCCCTTCTCGCCGGGGCCGGCGAAGAGTCCGCGTGCGGCGGGCTTGCCGGTCTGGCTCGTCACCACGCCGACATAGCCGATCGGGATGTTGATGGCGTTCAGGACGGTGATGGTGTAGCCCTCGGGGTTGAGACGATAGGTGCCCGGCCCAAGCACGTCCTTCCAGACGCCCTTGGAGTCGCGGTCGGGCGCGAGGATCTCGCCGCTCGCAAGCTCCTTGCCCGTCTTGGAGGTGACGAGCCCGATCGACCCCGCCGGAATCGTCGTCACCGACACCAGCCGCCAGTCATTGTTGATCGGATTGAGGAAATGCCGCCCTTCCGCCAGCGGCTCGCGCTGGACGCCCTTCTGTCCCGGCTCCGCCAGAATGGCGCCGGGCGGCAGCTCGTCGCCGGTCTTGGCGGTGACGATGGCCATCATCCCCTCGGGCACGTAGACGCGACAGCAGGTCCAGACGAACCCGAGCACGAAGACGGTGACGAAGACGGCGGGAATCGCAATCAGTGCGATGAGCTTCTTGTTCATTTCGCACCTCCTTTCTTGCTCGAGAACGCACTTTTGGCGGGAATCCCCAGAATCTCCCCGCTATCATCGGCTGTCACAATCTCCTTGATGTTGGGTGCCGTCTTCTCGTAGATGCGGGCGCGGATGTAGTCGCGCTCGTCCGCGTAGACCGCGATTTCCTGCTTCAGCACGTCCGCCTCGGCGGTGGTACGCGCCTCGACGACCTTGCGGTCCGCCTCGGCCTTCGCGAGGAGCGCCGACGCCTCGGCCTCGGCCGTCTTCAGCCCGGTCGTCGCGACCGCGAGCCGCGCCTGTGCGGCGATGGTGGCCTCCTGCTGCGCCTGCTCCGCGGCGATCTTGCGCTGAATCTGCTCGGTCTGGGCGGCGACGACGACGGTGTTGCGCCCGGCGAGCGCCTTCTGGCGGCCGAGTTCGGCGAGGGACTTCGCCTGCACGATCTGCTGGTCGATCTTCTTCGCCTCCTGCACGGCG
>CACYCW010000081.1 GCA_902773015.1 uncultured bacterium | reverse complement strand
CTCGATGGTGTCCTTCTGGCTGGTCAACGAGATATTCGGGAACGACGACGCATGGTACAAGAGCCGCTACTGCTACAAGGACGTCGGAGGCAAGCTGACGTTCGGTCCCGTATGGGACTGCGACTGGGGGCTTGGGTCCGTGGCCGTCGGCACTAACGACGTCACCCGGTGGCGTCTGGCGCGGAACAACAACAGCGGCTGGCCGGTGAGCTTCTACAAGGAATGGCTTGACGACCCGTGGTTCTGCCTTAAGGCTTTGGAGAAGTACCGGGAAATGCGCCCGAAGTTCGCCGCGCTCCTCGCCGACGGCGGCGCCTACGATGCAGACACTGCCTACTTGGCCGAGGCCGGGATCGCCGAGGATGCGCGATGGAACGCCGAACGCGGGCAGTCGTACGGAGAAAACAAGCGCACGCAGTCCGGTGACGCGGCAATCTTCAAGTGGTGGATGCAGGCGCGCCTCGCGTGGCTTGACACGCAGTTCTCAGACCTCGACTCTTTCGTGGAAAACGTGCGGAACGGCGAGAGCGCGCTGCCGTTCGTGAGGACTCCGGGCGCATTGTCGGCAAACGGTTCTTCAAATCGCGAGATTACCGTCCGGCGCAGGGACGAGGCGGCGTTTGCCGTGGCTGTTCCTGGCGCCGTTACGGTTGACGCTATGCTGAACGGGCGCGTTGCCGCGCGCTCCCTTCCGGTGTCGGACGGCAGATGCGACTTCTGCGCAAGGCCGTTCGCGGCGGATTCCGGTGACGGCGAACGCGCGCTTGTCGCCGTGATTGCATATCGCGCCGACGGTTCGGTCGCTGCCCGCGACTACGTGACGCTCCGTGCGGAGGTTCCGCCTGGGTTCGGAGTTCTCTTGCGGTAAACACACGCTGCGGCGAAGGAGAAAGCAGATGTACAAAAAGACAGTTGCAATTGTTGCCTTGGCGCTTGCGGGTGCGGTCTATGCGCGGGATGCGGTGAAGGCGAGCGCTGAGTATCCCGAATTCTACAACGGCGACTCTTCCAGGGGCATCGACTTCGTGCAGTCGATCAAGGTGCTCGCGCCGCGCTACTGCTCGAACGTCAAGGGCGACGTCACGGTGGCCTTCGAGGCGAAGGGCATGACGCGCGTCCTCGCGCGCTGCTGGAGCGGTGGGGGGGGGTGGGGCGCGGACACCGTGCTTGCGGACGTGGAGCTGGACGCCCGCTCGCGCGGAGAGTTCCTGTTCCGCGCCGACCGCTATCCTTCGGGGCCGACGACTATACGGCTTCAGGCGATCGACGGCAAAGGCCATCAGGACTACTGCGAACTTCAGCTCTACAATCTTGGCGGAATGCCGTGGAAGCAGGGGATCCCGAAGTCGGATCCGCCAGGGGCAAAGGGCATGAAGCTCGTGTACAAAGACGACTTCGACGGCCCGCTCTCAATCTCGCCGGACGGACGCGGTGCGAAGTACGCGGCGCACAAGACCGGTGGCGGCGACTTCAGCGGCTGGCCGTTTAGCGATCCCGATGGCGACTGCCTGCCGTTCGGACAGCAGGACACGTACCTGCGCATCCATGCCTCGAAGCCGGCCGGCACGAAAGGACGCACCGGGATACTGTCGTCGATCCGTTCGGACGGGACCGGCGTCGCCGTGCCGGTGCCGGCGTACTTCGAGTGCCGCCTGATGTGCCACTCCGCGCCAGGCAGCTGGGGCGCGTTCTGGACGCTCACCAAGGGCACGATTGGCATGGACAAGGGCGACCCAAGGTACGAGGCGACGAAGAACGCCGGATGCGACGAACTGGACGTAATCGAGTGCTACGGCGGATACGGTCCGCGCAATCCGAACCACGGAGGCAAGTACGGCGTGACATCTCACTGGTGGGGCCAGCCTCAGATGGGCAAGGCGCCGCACGCCTTTCCGGATGCAATGAAGATGGCGGGAGGATCGTCGTGGAGCTGGACATTCCACACCTACGGCCTCGCGATCACGGAAACCGACACCGTCTACTACTTCGACGATGTAGAGGTTCTGAGGCATCCCACCGGCCCAGTCACGAGGTCGCAGGACACGTGGTTCCTCATCAACTACGCGATCGCCGGCATAAGCGGATGGCCATACGACCTCGAACGCTACGGCAACGAGAGCGACATGTGGGTCGACTGGGTGCGCGTTTACTGCGGCAAGGAGCTTCCCGAGGGCTTCGGCGAGATTCCGTCCGTCGGCGTCAAGGGCGCGATAGGGGTGAGCTTCACGAACGGGAAGGACGACGGCGCCTCCCTGCACAGATGGGACGTCGCTGGCGACGGCAGGTGCGCGCAGGCCGGATGGAACAACGTCGCCGTCTGCGCGGGAACGAGGTCGGGGAGACTTCTCGACGCCGAAGGCCGCGAGACCACTGCCACCGTCGCCATCGGAAAGGGCGCGCAGTACGAGCACTGCGAGGGATGGGGCTTTGGTGGGGCGGACTTACGCCTGCACCGCGGCGCGGTCAGGAACGCGCCGTTTGGAGTTTCCGGCGTGCCGCTCGCGAAGTACGACCTGATAGTGCATCTCGGCGCGGGTGTCAACGGGTGGAAGGGCGACGTCGTCCTTGTGAATCGTTCCGGCGAGGAACTCGGCTCTCGTGCTGTTGATTTCGGCTGGATTGGGGATGGGCGTTACGTCGAGGCGACGCACGGCAAGGGCGTCGACGCCGACGGCCCCAGCTGCATGGTCGTGTTCCGCGGCCTTAAGGAGCGCGACTTCGCCGTCAGGGTCGTGCAGCGCGGCGGAAAGGGAGCGGCGGCGGTCGCCGGTTTCCAGATCGTGCCCGCAAGATAGAGGTGTTCTTGATATAATAAAAGAAACATGGAGGAATACAGCATGAAGTCTGAAAGCCGAATGTCGTCAGTTCCGTTGCTGCAAATGGCAGCCTTGGCATTTGCGTTCTTGCTCGCGTCGCCTGCATTTTCAGATTGCGCCCAGTGGGTCAATCCGTTCGTCGGCACATCCGCGACGGGACACACGTTCCCGGCGGCGTGCGTCCCGTTTGGACTCGTCCAGGCCGGGCCGGACACCGGGAACGGTTCATGGGAGTACTGCAGCGGCTACCGCCACGACGACAGGACGATATGCGGCTTTACGCAGACGCACCTGAACGGCACGGGCTGCCCTGATCTCGGAGATGTGCGGATTCTGCCCATGCCATTTTCTACACGGCTAAATATCGACCCTGTCAGAAAACTTTCCGAGGTCGCGGAGCCTGGGTACTATGCGGCGACGCTCGACGGAGGAATCAGGGTCGAAATCGCCGCAGCGGAGCATTCTGCCGTCTATCGCATCGAATGCGCCGGACCTTTCCGCCTGCTTGTTGACTGCGCCTACGGCATCGGCAGCGACGTGGCGAAGATGATAACGGCGAGCAAAGTCGCCTTGGACGGCAAGGCCGGCCTTTGCGGGGCGAACCACCGCAAGGGGTGGGTAGAACGCGACTATGCCTTTTCCGTCCGCTTCAGCCGCGACTGCGCGAAGGTTTCGGAGCTGCCGAAGTCGAAAGGTGTCGTTGCGCCGCAGTATGTCTTCGATTTCGACGATCCAGGCGGGGAGCATGTTCTTTTAGTAAAGGCCGGCCTTTCCGCAGAAGGCGGCGTCGAGGCCGCGAAGCGGAACCTCGCGGCGGAAATCCCGGACTGGGACTTCGCCGCCGTGAAAGCAGCCGCGCGAAGGAAGTGGAACGCCGCGCTCGGCGCCGTCGTGGTCGAGGGGACGGACGACCAGAAGCGGAACTTCTACACGTCACTCTACCATCTTTTCATCCAGCCCAACAACATTGCCGACGTCGGCGCCAGGCCCTTCTACTCTACGCTTTCGACGTGGGACACCTTCCGCGCGGCGCATCCGCTCTACACGATACTTCTGCCGGGGAAGGCTGCCGAGTTCGTCGATTCGATTCTGGAACAGGGTCGCCGCACCGGGTATCTCCCGATCTGGACCTTGTGGGGAAAAGACAACCAGTGCATGATCGGCACGCACTCCGTGCCGGTGATCGTGGACTGGTTCCTGAAGGAGTGCGGCAATGGCCGTGTAGAACGTGTAGAGTACTGGAATGGGGCATACAGGCAGGTAAAGGACACGCTCACCAAGCCGCACAAGGGCCGTCAGAAAGAACGCTGGGACTTGCTCGACAAATACGGCTACTATCCGTTCGACGAAATCAGGGGCGAATCGGTTTCGCGCACGATGGAGTGCGCCTACGACGACTGGTGCGCAGGCGTGATGGCTGAAAGGCTCGGATACGCCGAGGACGCCGCGTTCTTCTCCAGGCGCTCCGAGAACTGGCGCAATGTTTTTGACGAACGTCTTGGTCTTGTGCGCGGCAGGGATTCTCAAGGACGCTGGCGCGAACCGTACAATCCGTATGCGCTTGGACATGGCGCCAACCTTGCCAACGACTTTACAGAGGGGAATGCATTCCAGTACACATGGCACGTGATGCAGAATCCGCAGGGGCTTATGGACGCGATGGGAGGACGCGAGTCTTTTGTCAAGAAGCTCGATTCGCTTTTCTTGCAGCCCGACAAGGTGGAAGGATCTGGATGCGTGGTAGATGTCACAGGTCTTATCGGGCAATATGTTCACGGCAACGAGCCGAGCCACCACATAATCTACTTCTATCCGCAGGCAGGGCATCCCGAAAAGGCGGCGGAGCGCATCCGCGAGGTGTTCGACAAGTTCTACCTTCCGAAGCCTGACGGGCTCTGCGGCAACGACGACTGCGGACAGATGAGCGCCTGGTACCTTTTCTCCGCAATGGGATTCTATCCGTTCAACCCCTGCGGCGGCGAATACATTGTCGGCGCGCCTCAAGTGCCGCAGGCGACGATAAAGCTGGGCGAAGGAAAGGCCTTCGCCGTCGTCGCCCGCAACATCTCCCGCACAAACAAGTACGTGAAGTCTGTCACGTTGAACGGCAGGCCTGTCACAGACTGGAAGATCCGCCACGCCGACATCATGGCGGGCGGGGAACTGGTGTTCGAGATGGGCGAATCCAGCCAGTTTCGGCAGTAGAACTGCGCCTGTCGAT
>CACYCW010000080.1 GCA_902773015.1 uncultured bacterium | reverse complement strand
GCGAATCCGCATTCGCCTCGGCTGGCGTACAAGATCACGGCGAAGGGGCGTCGGGAGATCGCGAATGGGTAGGCTACTCCACCACTCTCCACTCCACCAAAGGGGTCAGACCCTTTACTTTATGCGGGTGAATACCTGCACGACCAGTGGCGGCTCGCGGCGGCGATCCGCATGTGCGGCTGGCGCCCCGACTGGCTGGTGGGACTCTGGAGGGGCGGAGCCCCCGCCGCGATAGCGGTGCACGAATTCCTCAAGGCGTCTCGATGACCTCGACGTCAAACGGGACTCCCGAGTCGGCGAGCGTGCGCGCGTCGCGGACGTCGGAGGGAGTCGCGATCCGCGGGTAGTCTGGCGGATTCTGGTTCAGCGGGTGCGCGAGCATCGGCACGTCGCCAGGATGCACGAAGACGGGCAGACCTGCGAACTTCGCCTGGAGAGCGGGCACGCCGCCGATGTGGTCGAAGTGCCCGTGGGTGAGCAGAATCGCGGCGGGCTCCAGTCCCTTGCCCGCGAGAAGGTCGGCGATGCGCCTGGCCTCCTGCCCGGGGTCGACGATCCACGCCCGCCCCGCGTGCATGAGCAGCGAGCAGTCCACCTCGTACGGCCCAACTTGAATTGTGAGTCTCTCCATGTCGTTCAGCCTCCGCTGGAAAGTATACCAAAAAATCTCCCATCGTGGCCACTGCCGTTCCAAAAGTGGTATAATGTGCGCATGGCTATTTTCGTGCGGAATCACCGATGAGCTGACCGGACGCGCCAGACGCGCGGCGAAACGCCCTCGTGTTCACGGAACACCTTGATGAAGTACGAGGCGTTGCAGAAACCTGAGAGCCGGGCGATTGTGGAAAGCTTGTCGTCGGTCTCTCGCATCAGGCGCTTGGACTCCTCCACGCGGAGCCGGATTATCTCGCCGAGCATCGGCCTGCCGAGTTCACTCTGTGAAATCAGGTTGAGCTGCGACAATGTCATGCCCAGCCTGTCGGCGATCTGCGAAGGCCCGAATGGCTTTCCGATGTTCGAGGTTATCAGCGTAATGGCTTTCCGCATTGTCGGGTCTGCCACGGCAAAGGCATCTGTCGAATGCCTGACGGAAATCCCAAGAGGTGGTACTCTGACCGAGGTGTTGTTTGCGCACTTACCGTCCATCATCCGCTGGAGGAGGTCTGTGGCTTTCCTGCAGATCGTCTCGTCGTCGTGGATTATGCCGGAGATTGGCAGGTCCCGGTGCTGGTTGTATATCTCGTTGTCCCACCCGGCCAGTATGGCGACCTCCTGGGGTACGTCCAGCCCGATGTTCTTGCACACCGTCGAGAGGTAGAAGGCGTTGTAGGCGTTGAACGTCAGCACTGCAATCGGCTTGGCCGCCTCTTTGAGCCTGCGCGCCGCCCATTCCAAGCGTGCGTTTCTGTCCTCTTCGTTGCTCGCGTCCGCAGGCCAGCTCCATTTCTCGAGGCTGCCTCCGTGGAAGGCCGCGGCGAACGCCTCGTAGCGGTGCTGGTGCAGAGGCGTCCATTCGATTGAGAAGAAAGCGGCGTGCTGGAACTTCCTGTCGTGGAAGTGCGTTGCCGCCGCTTTCCCGAGCGCTGCCTCGTCAGTAGACACTCGGCCGAAGTCTGTGCGCCCGGTGACATCTATAAGGTCCACTATCGGTATGCCGCGGGCAAGGACGCCGTCCATGAAGTCGTTCATGGCTGGAACGTCGAGGTGCATGGACAGGACTCCGTCTCCCTGCCAGTCGCGTGGCGGATTGTACCGCTCGTCCAGTTCAAGGTACCAGTTGCGCTCCCGTGCCAGACGCGTGATGCAGGAATAGAAATTCTGCATGTAAGGTCCGCCCAGGAGCAGCACGTGCCGATGCTTTTTCCTCGCCATGCGCCCATTATACCACAATTTCCGAAAAAGATGTTATTTCAAAGAGGTAAAAATAACATTTTTCCGCATTGAGTTGGCATGTTCTGCCGTGCTATAATAGGCGCACACTTGAGGAGCGCTACGATGACTAGACGTGAATTCATGAGCGTTACGGCGGCGGGCCTGACGGGTGCTGGCGCGCCATGCAGCAGCGCGGCTTCGGGCGGGCCGTCGACCGGCGCCGCCGTCGCGCGCAACCGCTGTCCGTACCGTGGAATCGACTGGACGGCCGCGCACCAGGTCTGCGGCACTACGCACGTGCATTGCACGAGCCAGAAGGATCTTGAAGAGATACTGAAGCGCATCGAGTTCCTCACGCTCTCAAACTACTACCCGAGCGCGCCGTGGTATCCGCTCTCGAAGATGACGGAGAACTACTGGCGCGTCCACCACGACTTTCCCGTGATGGTGAACGGCAGGCGGACGGAGGGGCCGTTTGACTGGAACAAGATCGTCGGCAAGTGGATAAAGGAGCTGCCGTCCGAGATGCAGAAGCAGTATCCGTTCAGGGAGGGCGGCAGGATATTCCGTCCGCTGCCGGAGGGAATCCTCGAGGCACCCAACGCCGAGCACCACAGCGTGTTCGGCGAGGACGGCAGGCGCAACTGGATGCTGCACCTCAACTCGCCGGGTTCCACGTTCGCGTCCGGCACGTTCGACGTCAACCAGAAGAACCGGTTCAGGACAGGGACGCACGGCTACGACTTCGGTTCGGGCGAGCGATGGAAGACGGCTGTCGACCGGATGCTCGGCGCGCTGATCGTGCCGGACGGCGGGGGCGTAACGATCAACCACCCGTCGTGGTCGTCGCATTCGCGCAACTTCGTGGCGGAGCTCCTCGACTACGACCCGCGCATCCTCGGCATCGAGGTTCTGGAGGCCGGCGTCAACAGCGAGGCGTACTGGGACTGGGTTCTCGCCACGGGACGCCAGTGCTTCGGCTTCTTCGTGCCGGACCACAGGATACGTCCCGAGGACGGCGTGTTCGGGGTGAACGTGCTTGTCGTGCCGGAGCGCACGGCGGAGGCATGCCTGAAGGCGTACCGCCGGGGGGATTTCTACGGCGCGAAGCACGGTCTCGGCGAACTGAAGTTCAGACGCATATCGTTCGAGGGCATGACGGTCGAGGCGGCGACCGACAGGCCCGCCGACCTTGTCGTCATAACCGCGAACGGCGTCGTCAAGGAGGCGAAGAACGCGACTTCCGTGAAATGGACGGTGGAGGGGCGGCGCAACTGGTGCGGGCCGAGGGAAGACTACCACGTGTTTGCGCGCATCAAGGCATGTGCGACTGACGGCTCCGGCGAGGAGCTGTTTTCACAGCCGTACATGCTGACAAGGGAGGTCGGGGCATGAGCGGAAATCCAAAGCCGGAGTTCGCGTGGTCGTTTCTCGTCCATTTCGGAATGAACATGTGGGGCGATATCGACTCAAAGCCCAACCGTCAGGGCCTCATCAAGAAACGGCTCACCGACGAGGAGTTCGCTCTCGTATGCGGCGACGACTACCTCGCCCTCGACCGCGTCCGCTTTGACGAAAGGCTCTGGCGCGACCTCTCGGAGCAGCTTAGTAAGGACGGCTGCAACCAGATCGTCGTCGACGTAGGCGAGTTCTTGAAGTACCCGAGCCATCCCGAACTCGCGGTGAAGGGCAGCTGGAGCGCGGAGCGTCTCGCGGCGGAGGTCAAGAGGCTGAACGCGATGGGCTTCGAGGTCGTTCCCAAGCTCAACTTCTCGTGCTGCCACCGCACGTGGCTCGGCGAATACGGGCGAATGGTCTCTACAGGAAAGTATTACGAGGTCTGCTCCGACTTGATACGCGATGCTCTTGAGGTGTTCGAGGGTGCTCGCTTCCTGCACATCGGCATGGACGAGGAGCACATGCCATCCTACCAGAGCTACAACACGATGCTGGTGATGCGCCAGGGCGATCTCTGGTGGCACGACCTCCTGTGGCTCGTGAAGGAGGTCGAGAAGCACGGCGTGCGGGCGTGGATGTGGCACGACTTCCTGCGCAAGCACAAGATGGATGAGTTCGCGAAGCGGATGCCGAAGACCGTCGTTCAGAGTCCGTGGACGTACCAGGTGGAGGACGGAATCGGCTACGAGAACCTGTTCTGGATGTTCCGCACGCTTTCGAAAGGCGGCTACGACACCGTTCCGTGCAGCTCGCACTGCTACGGCGGGGACGCCGGTTTTCTCAAGCTGGCCGAGTGGTGCCGCGACAACATGGACAGGAAGCGCTTCATCGGCTACCAGATGGCGCCTTGGATGCAGACTGGCGAGGCGTATCGCCGCCTGCTCTTCAGGGGATCGAACCTTCTTGCGGAGGCGAAGAAGAGAATCGAAAAGGTCAACCGTGCAGAACATGCAGAATGTGTAGAAGTTTCTGCATGATCTACACGTTCTGCACGGCCTAAACGAACTTCTGTGAAAGTGCAATGTCTAACGAAAGGAGAAACAAATGGAGAAAATAGCAATCGCAATGGCAATCCTTTGTTGCGCTGGCGCGGCAATGGCAGCGCTCACATCGCGCTCGTACGTGCAGGACGGACTGGTCGCCCAGTACGACGGCATCAACAACGCCGGGCACGGCGTCGCGCACAGTAGCAGCACGAACGTCTGGATTGACCTCACCGGCAATGGCAACGACGGCACGGTCAACGCCGCAGTCACATGGAGCGAGAACGGCTGGGTGAACTCTACGGGGAACATTCAGCCTGTTATGGTCGGCACTGGTCTTGCGGCTGCTATTGCCGCCTCAGGCAAGTTCTCGGCCCAGATGACCTTTACGCCAGCGGACAACAACAGAGTGTATCTTTTTGCGCAGAAGTCTGGTACGTCAAAGGAGTTTGGCGTTGGGCGTGTCAATGAGGACGGCAATAACGCTCACAACCAAATCGAACTCTACGCCGTTCGCCCCTATTGGAAGCGTGTGTACAGCTCCATTCGCGTTTTTAGCGGAGATTGGTCTGCAATTACGCTTTCGATGGCCGCCGGCACCTATCCGTTCTATTTCACCGTTCACAACGGCGCGAACCCTAATTCGATCTCAAGCAGTGTGAGTAACAGGGTCGAAGCGTCCAACACGTCGGCTTTGGCCTTTGCGGCAGACGCCACTAGTGTGATTGGCTGCGACTACTATGATACCTCAATGGCATTTTGCGGCACATACAACGCCTTCCGTCTCTACAACCGTGAACTTGCGGAAGACGAAATAAAGCTCAACGCGGCGATCGACGCCGTGCGTTTCAATGGCGGCGATCCGGCGAACTATCCTGTCCTCTCCAACTACACGTTCGACGACGAGGGCAAGCAGTGCGCCACGTTCTCGGCTGTCGCCGAGACAGGCGGCAAGGTGCGCGCCGGAGAGGGAGCGGATGCCGCAAGCGCGACAGCGCCCGCGAGCGACATCCTCGCGGCGACGTTCACGGCGACGCCTGACGACGGCTATCTGTTCCAGGAGTGGACTGGCGACACATCCGCCATCGCGTCCGGCTCTGTTATCACGCCTACGATTTCGGTGAAGTCCCTGGCTGCCGGCACCGTTCGTGCCGTCTTCCGCAAGCGCGGCACCGCTTTAGACGGCTTGGTGTTCGATCTCGACATGCAGGACGTGAACGGAAACGACGAGATCGAGGCAAGCGACAAGATCGGCAACGCCATGAAGGTGAGCGCGTCCGACGCGGCGAACGCATACGCGAAGGCGTGGAGCACGACGGACAACGCGACGTTCAGCGCATACAGTCCCAAGTTTTCTACTCTGGACGTCGCAGGGCCGATGACTCCGTTCACTACGAACTCGCAGACCTGCCTCGTGTTTCCGCAGCATGTCGTGGACGACACCTGCTTCAATTCGCGGGTCGAGTTGACGAAATGCGGCATCATGGGCGAGGTCGCCACGTTCTTCGTCCGATTCAAGTGGGATGGCGCTGTGGCCGAGGCGAGCAACTGCAACATCGCCCTCCTGCAGGACGGATGCAGCGACGGATACTGGAACAACAGGAAGGGATTTGTGCTGACCATCCGTACATACGCAAACTATCCGAGCAAGGGCTATCTCAATGTTGCCGTACCTCAGGTGAGGAGTGGCGCGTGGGACGACACGGTTTCCTTTGCATCGGGGTCATGGGTGGACTGCTTTGTTTCAGTCTATCCAAGCCCGACGGATTCCGGCAAGTCAAACGCAGATGTCTGGATATGCGAGACGCCTGAATTCAGCGGCACCGCATTTGGTCAGCCAGTGCTGAGGGGCTGCCATTTCGGCGATTCCGCAGGGCTTCCGCGAATGCTTTCCGACGCTTCAACAAACGCCAGCATTCGCTTTGGAAGCGAGCGGAACGACGTGTATGCAGGAGCATCCTACCGCTCGACAGCATTCCGCGGCGCGATTGCGGCGGTGAAGGGATGGAGGCGCCTGCTGACGGAAGACGAGATGTGGTGTGTGATGGCCGGGGTGCACGGCGGGGTCTTCCACGTCGGTTCGCCCAACGGTTCAGCCGACGAGTTCGGCGCGAGCGGAACAGAGGAGACATTCGACCCGACGACGATGGCCTGGCAGAAGATGAAGAAGTCGCTGACGACGGCGGACCGGACGCTCACGATCTCCATGCCGCTTCCGGAGGAGAACAGCCGTCTGGCGAAACTGCTGGCGATCAAGCCGCTCTTCGACGGCGTCGGCGCGTCATGTCCCGTCTCGGTAACGGCGAATGGCGTGGAGGTCGGCGATTTCGACCTGATGCAGGAGAGCGACCGCACCATCCTCCTTCGCGGCGCGGCGGCGTCGCGCGATGCCAGCGGCAGGCTTGTGATTGCGATTGAGCGTCCGGAAGGGTGCGCCGGAACGCTTTCATTCGACGCCGTCTCGCTCTTGGGATCGTGGCAGATCGGGAAAAAGGACGGCAGCAAGGCGGAGATGAAGACCGAGGGCGCTGGCGTTCCGCAGGTCGCGATAATGGGCGACCCGATATACAAGCACGTTCAGCGCTCACTCACTAAGGTGTGCTCCTCGCTCTCGCTAGTCTTAGATGTGCCGGAGAACGTGCCGGCGGATTGCAAGTGGCTATACTCGACGAAGTTCCTGGATCCACGTGATGGATATGAGCAGCCGATTCACATCGAAGTCAACGGTACGGCAATCTGGACGAACGCCGATGTCGGACACGGCACGGAAGTCAACGAGGAGATCGACGCGTCGCTGTTGCAGCCCGGCCTCAACGTGCTCAAGCTGTGCTATGACTCGCCAAGTAGTAACTGGATCAACATCGACTGGCACCGGCTGAAGCTTGTGCCGCCGCCGCTTGGCCTCTCGATAATGATCAGGTAGTCGCTTTGGCCCTGTTGGTCTGAGCAAGATTTGTGGTATAATACTCCTGTCCGTTACAAGAACAAGGAGAAAGCAATGCAGAAGACCGTCATCGTAAACGCACATGTGATTTCGCCTGGCGTGGATCTGGAGAACGCCGTGATCGTGATCGAGGGGGGCAAGATTATATGGCACGGACCCCTTTAGCAACCATAATTTTTGAATTTCTTTTTTGCGCGTCAGCGCAGGGAGAAGATAGCAAGGAGAAAAAGGGGTGCGGGG